>NZ_JBQTGI010000012.1:0-33470 GCF_052400645.1 Saccharicrinis sp. GN24d3 | reverse complement strand
ATCAGAAACAGGCGTGGTATTAATCGTCAACCCATCCCCTTCCGGATCAATATCGTTCGCCAACAACGACGGACCACTTAATACCCCGTCTTCGTCAACGGAAGCCACATCATCGTTGGCTGCAGGCGCATCGTTTACCGCATCAATCGTAGCTGTGATGGTGGCGGTATTTGAAACACTTCCGTCGTTGTCGCTTACCACATAAGAGATGGCCTCAACGCCGTTCCAATCTGCATCTGGCGTAAAGGTTACCACTCCCAAGGCATCCGCAGACCATGAACCATTAGCGCTGGCAAAGGTATTCTGGACACCTGCCGTTGACGGGTCAAGGTCGACTGTTGAAACGGTGATCGTACCGTCCCCATCCGTATCGTTGGTTGTGACGTTCACCGTTCCCGGGTTATCCTCATCGGCACTTAGTGCATCATTATTGGCAACAGGCACATCGTTGATATCGTTATCTGAAATGGTTATGGTAGCTCCTTCATTATCCGTATCAATCGAAATTTCCGAATTCCCTGTCACACTTGACAAAGTTGCAATAACTGTTTCATCAGTCTCTACTATAACATCGTCACTTACCTCAACATCGATGGTTACCGAAGTTGAACCTGCCGGTATCGTCACCGTACCTGCCAAGGCTGCATAGTCAGAACCCTCTATAGCTGTTCCACTTAAGGTATAAGTTACCTCCGTATCTGTACTGCTTACCGCAGATAAAGTCACCGTATACTGACCGTCGTTACTTCCACTTTCGTCAGCTGTTGCATCGTTGGCTGTGATACTAAGCGTTGCAGAATCATTATCATTAATTGTTCCTTCTCCTTGGTTATCAAGAATAGTTGCATTTGTTGGAGATAAAAGATTAATATACATAGATTCTGATCCCTCTACTACTTCATCTTCTGTAACAACAATCACAACCGTTTTCGTTGTTTCTCCTGGAATAAATGTAAGGGTTGCAACATTAACCTGTGTGTAATCATTATTTAGTAGTGTCGCTGTGTTATCGCTCGTTTCGTAATTAACTGTTACGGTTTGCTCGGAAGAAGCATTAAGCGTTACCTCAAAGCTTAAGTTTCCACTTCCTTCAGTAACACTTGCATCATTTATGCTAACTGTTGGAATAACAGTAACATTTGAAACGGCAGGTGAAGCTCCACTACAACCATTCTCCTCATAATTTACACTTAATGAATGATTTCCTGCTGTATTCCATGTCAAGGTTACTGAATTGTCTGTAGAAGTGCCTCCTGCTGTTACTGTTGCTTCTACTGGTATTATCCAACTATAATTGGACATCCCTGAAGCTGTTGTATAAACATGATTACCAGTTCCAGCAGCTACCGAAGTTACTTCTGAAGCGAAATCCGGAATTGGTAAAGCATTAATCGTCACATAATCTGTCTTAATTTCTTCTACCGTTGCTCCATCTATAATCTCCAAAGACACTGTTTTCATTCCTTCAGAAGAATAAACAATATCGTGAGGCCCAACTCCCGTTGCAGTTGCCGGTGTTGCATTTGCTCCAAAATTCCAGCTATATGTGGTAGAACCAGTAGTTCCTTCACTTGCATTAGTATACCTTACCGTTTCTCCTGTGCATGTAGAAAGTTTATCTGCAGAAAAGTTGGCAGACAGTTCACAACCTTGAAGATTTATTACCAACTCACTCGCCGCACCGGTACAACCTTCTGAATTAGTTTCTGAAACTGTCACATCTCCATTGGTTCTTCCAAAGTCAACTGTAATCGAAGCTGTTCCGTCACCAGATACAATATTTGCATCGGCGGGCACAGTCCAGCTATAAAAAGAACCTAAGGCTGGAGAGGTTATGCTATATACAACACCCGACTGACTACAGTTTGGCGCAGCGTTACCTGTAAAACCAGGAGCTCCAGGTGTAGCAGGTTGAGTATTTACATTCAGTATTGCACTCGCATCAGACACACATCCTGCTGCATTTCTGGCTATTACCGAGTAATTGCCTGCTGCCAGACCTGTAAAGGTACCTGTTGTATTGGTATAATCAGTTCCATCAATACTGAAGTTTAAGTCAGTAACAGAAGAGCTTACCGAGATGGTTCCTGTAGCTATGGTACATGTTGGCTGAGCGGTTACACTGGCTGTTGGTACTTCTGGCGTGGGTGGATCGCTTAAGACATAAGCTCCAGCAATTACATTTGAAGTACAACTACTGATAGTAACACTAATATTGGTGTAGCTTCCTGAAGTAAGGTTATTAATTGTTAAACTTCCACTTACATCACTTACTAAATCAACAGGCCCTTGTCCTGATCCATCCATAGAATAATTAACTGAATAAGTTGTACTGTTATCCAATCCATCAATAGTGATAGAACCATCAGATCCTCCACAAGTGGATGGGTGACTCATAGCGTCAAAAGCGATAGTTGGGTTGGTGCATGAGCTAATGCTAACTGTAGGCTCTGTTGTTATTCTTGAACAAGAGCCTCCTTCATCAACAATAACAAAAAATGTTGTTTCCGATGTTAGGCTACCTGTTGAAATCGACACACCTCCTGCATCATTACCATTAACACTGGCGACAAAAGTTCCATCACTTGTGTATAAAGAGTATAGAAATGCAGAATTGGTAACATTGCTGCCGTCACCTATTTCAATGGACGCTGCATTTTCCGACTCTACTGAAGTTGGGTTTGCTTGCACAGGAAAAGCCGTAGAAGTTGAACCTCCTCCCGATAGCGTTTGAGATAGTGGAGAAACAGTTGTACATCCATTATATGTAAATTTAATATCTGTGTATTCACCATAACTCAATCCAGGTATTGTATGAGTACCTGTTGAACTGCTGGTCACCGTGAATGGAGCTCCCGTAGCATCTTCGCCATTTTTCTTAAATGTATAGGTATACTCAAGACTGTTTTCCAACCCAGAAATAACTATGGTTCCATCTGCCCCTTCACAAGAACTTGGATTGGTAGTAGATGAAATCTCAATTTCCCCCTGCGAATTCAAATAAAACGATTCCGAAGTAGATGCAAGACAATCAACTCCGGGATTAAAATAGGAAGCTTCAACCGTAAAGGTTTTAGGCGGCTCATCAGTTAGATTTACCATTTGGGAAGCTACTGTGGTAAAGTTTTTAGAGTTGCCAATATCGGAAGCCTTACTCATAAAGCTATATCCCAACTCGCTGCCATCCTTATCAACCAACCTATACAACACATTGGTTTCGGTGATATTGTCAAATGAAAAATCGCTTATGGATGTATTAGCAATATCAGTGCAAGTTTGAGTGTAAGTAATATTTGGCACTGCAGGTGTACTGATACAATTCACAATTTCAAATTCCGTAGACAAATCACTTTCGCAATTTCCGCCTACACTTTGTGTTACTTGAATTTTCCCTCCTTCATATAAATAATTATCGTCGGTATTTGGCACAGGACTTAGTGTCCATATACCTCCTGAAACCGTAGTTGCAGCACCTAATAAAATATCGTCTATATATACGTTCACATTGGTTGCAGAACCGTTACAGGTTCCGGAAATAGTTGTTGTAGTAGGAAGTATGTTAGTTGTTGTGATGGACAACTCAGAACTAGCATTTGAAGATTGTGTTCCAATGGTAATTTCATTCGACAACCCGCTTTCTGATTGGCATTCGTCATCATCAACGACTGTAGCTCTTACTGTAGTTCCGGCAGAAAGTGATAAACCCGTAATTGTCCAATCTCCTAAAGTATTAACAGTGGTTATTTGTGACTCCGCCGCACCAGAACCATTTAAAAACAAATATACAGTGGCTCCCACATTTGGAGTTGTGCCATCAGATTCCAAAGCTGTACCATAAATATAACTTGTAGTACCACATAAGCCTGGATCTGTAATAACCGGAGCGGTAGACTCCTCTGATACAGTTACTGCATTTGAGTGCAAAGAGGTGCAACCAGAAGTATAATTAACAGTAGCAGTAAGACTTGCACAAGTGTACAAACTCAAGTCAACATTGCTAAAGCTCCAACTGGTTCCTGTTGAAGCATCTTTTAAAATAGCTATCCCATTGACATATATTACTACTTCATCAGGATCATCCTCTGATCCAGTTTTTGCATAATCTACAGTAAAGTCGAGATTGCTTCCAACAATATTAGTAACTGTTATGTTTATAGTTCCATCTAAAACATTACTATTACAGCTCCCTGTTGCTGTATTACAAACTGTTGCTGTATTAGGACACAAACCATTATCAATGTCTTCCAAAGTAACCAACAAAGTACCGCAAGGTACCTTGGCACCGTTTTTATTCATATCAAACACCCAGGTTATAAGTCCATCAACATCAATTGTACCTGAGGTTGTTGGGGCATCAAACTGACCTTGTGCGGGATTAGTTTGGCTTGTTCCAACAATGCTTATGCCATTAGAAAATATATCCAGGACAGCATTTTGTGCATTTGCTAAAGTAAAGGAAGAAGTCCAGTCTGCTATTATCTCAGCTTCACCATTAGCATTAACGACAACTGATAAGGCAGGAGAATTTCCATTGCAGGTAATAGCATCAATAGTTACAGATGTACAAGCCACTCTGGATTCTGACTTTCCTGCAACCTGAGCTACAGCCACATAGGTTTCACCCGATACTGCGGCAAAAGCTGTTGAAGTCCAGTCGCCTAACCCATCACCCCTATCTGCTGATGCGGTGGCGGATGCAACCGATGCACTTAAATCAGTACTTAAATAAATATCTACAATAGCTTCAGGCTCTGAAAGGCCAACAATATTGATAGTTCCTTCGCCATAATCGCCTAAAATAGTAGGGCAATCGGTTCGCATTGGAGGAAAACCTCCATTCCCTGAAGGATCAGTAGGAACCTCACCCTCAATTAATTCCTCCCATAAACATTCAATACAACCTCCATATTGACTGTCGTCAACGCCTCCAACATCAGACAAAGAACCTTCAAAAGTACAGGTGTTTGAGGTATTCGTAGTAGCAGTCATCCTTAACAATGTGGACGTAGTAACAGGGTTACCGTTGATGTCATGCGTGGTAAAGTGACTTGTAATATCTGCAAATGGGATATAAAAATCATAAAAGTAATCCAATGTGCCATCCGAAGCAGGTCCGATTCCAGAGATAGACTTCTGGTGGTTTGAAGAAAGAGAATATGTCTGAATAACGGATCCACAACCAGTTACACCATCTATATCAATTAGGCTAACCTCATGTTTGGAGCGAAGCATGATAGCAATCTCAAAACCAGGGTTAGTGGAGTTATAATTTGGGTCATCTCCATCACCAAACTTTTGGTCTGTATCAATTAAAACGGTATAACCCTTAGCATTTGGGCGATAATCTGCTAATCGAAAACGAAAGATAAAATTATTCTCGTCATCCAAATAATAATAACTGGCAGTACCATTATCATTAATCGAGAAATCTGTAAAACCTTCGTCCGGTCCACTCCTGACATCCCCCAATGCCTCTCCGCCACCTAAAGTTGGAAAAGGCAGCATCGGTATTTCAAATTCCAGCACATCGTTCCCCGGAATAGTTATTGAAACGGCATCAGTAAATCCAATACCATCAGAAGCCTGATCAACATATCCATTTCCATCCGGGTCAAGAACTAACGTTATCCCATCACTTTTGGTACCGGAGCTTGGTTCAAAAATTAACCCAGGCGTTTGAGTCATTGCCGGAACCAAAAACATTCCGATAGCCAAACTTGCCAGAAACCTACGTAAAAATCGTCTCATAAATTATTATAATGGTTTATTATTTCACTTTTATTTCCCTACTATTTCAGGTCATTACATTGATACGAAATAACCCAATGCCAGTTGTTCAACTTCGCTGGGCATATTATTATTCATGATAAAACAATTCCTATACCGGATAAAAAGGCAAATAGTTACCTTTTTGTGATATTATTACTTATTTGAGCCTATTCTACGTCTGCAGTTACTAAATGTTGTAGGAAGATGGTAAGCAAAAAGTAAACAAGAAAAGTTTTGATATTTGTTTGCTTACAAACATTATTTATATCTTAATGCAAAAATCTACAGATATGGAAAACAAACCAAACATGCCGCCTATCTTCATTGTATCTGGTGGTAAGGGAGTTGCAGGGCATACACTGGTTGAATCTATGCTGATTCAATACCCAGACCATAAAATACCCGTGGTTATTGAGCCCGAAGTGAGCACACAGGAACAAATTGACAAGATTACGGACAAGGTTATCGAAAAAAATGGTGTGATCGCACATACCATGGTCGACCATGTGGCACGGAGAAAACTTATTGACACCTGCGAACAAAAAGAAATCAGGCACTTTGACCTGGTGGGCAACATGAGCGACTACCTCGATACCGTTCTGGATATGAAACCTGTTGAGCAACCAGGTCTTTTCAGACTAAGGGATATGGAATATTATCGCCGGGTTCGCGCCATTGAGTTTACGATGATGCACGATGACGGTCAGCACACCGACAAAATAGCTACCGCAGATATTGTGCTGGCCGGTGTATCGCGCACAGGGAAAACCCCACTAAGCATTTACCTGGCCATGTTTGGTTGGAAAGTCGCCAATGTACCTATCGTTCCCGGCACACCGGTGCCCGAAACATTGTTTCAAATTGATCCTAAACGCGTGTTCGGCTTAACCATTAGCATGGCATATCTGATTGCGCAACGAAGCAGCAGGGTTAGTCGTATTCACATGAATCCTGATACGGATTATGTAGATAGACGAAAAGTGCGGATGGAACTTGACTATGCAGCTAATCTTTACAAAAAAGGAAACTTTACAGTCTTAAATATCACCAATAAACCTATAGAATACACCGCCAACGAAATACTGACTATTTTAACCGAACGTTTCGGCAGCAAAAAATGGAAGTTAGACGAAGAACACCATTGAGCGAACAAAAAACATCGGCGATATTTGATGATTTGCAGATTCCTAAAATGGTTTCCTCAAACAAAACCAGTGCAAAAAGAGGTTACTTAAAACCAAAGTGACCTCTTGGTTTTAACCGTTTTTTAACACTATCGCCACCTTTTTGCAAACAGCTGACCATCAGCCTATTCTCATGTCATATAGTTTTTTAGCATGAATAACGTTTAATTTATTTACATTACACTTAAACAATGTGTGTGTTTTCAAGTTTTATATAAGAAACAATACAGCGCTGTTAGAGTTATATTATATGAATTAAAACACTTTTGTTATGAAAGAAGTAGTTGTAAAAACAGGTAAAAAAAATCCTTCGGACTACATTGAGCGGGCAAAAGATTTGCGGTCTGAGAATGAAGGACAATTCGATTACTTGAAAGATTTTGTGGTTAAAAGATTTGAACAAAAGTTTCCTGACAAGGACTTTTTAACTTCCTGGATAGAATATAACCATTTACAAGATTTTAAAATTTCCGACAATGTAGAAGCCGTAGGTGGCATTTCTGAACAGGCCCACTACATCATGAGGGTGATTACGGAATACCATATCAACCAAGCCTTTAAGGCGATGAAAATAGATATGAAGGACCCTAACGTAGGCGGTGAAAAAGGAACGCCGTACAGGGTAGCTAAAATGTATTGTGGCGATAACCTAAATGACGATTCGGAACTTTTATCCGGCAGATGGTCGAAAAGGCCGGATATGGCCAGTTTCCCAAATGAGAGCGGTCAAAAATATCCCATTACCAAACGGGTAGATATTGTTTCGGTATGCTCGCATCATACCGCCCCTTTCAGCACCTTATTCAGGGACGGATCGTATGCCGTGATTAGTTACATTCCTGACGATAAGGTTTTGGGGATTTCAAAACTGCAACGAATTGTGGATTGGGTTTCGCGAAGGGGACACCTGCAAGAGAACCTGACCAAGATGATTTACGACGAAGTAAGCACAGCCGCCGAAACAGAATCAGTTTATGTAAAGCTGAGCGGACTGGTGCATACTTGTGAATCGCTCAGGGGTACTCAAAGCAATGAAGGAGCTTTTACAAGCGAATATTATGGTGGCGGCTTTACCGATTATGAATTAAGACGGGAGGTAAGCAGTCAATAGTGAACAGCCTTCAGTCGACACCGGGCGAATTACAAGATGCAGGTTACGGGGTGCAGGTATTAGCAAATAAGCAATCATCGGCGCAACATCGACAAACAATCAACTTAACGAATAAACATTAAAATGATAATAAGAAAAAAATTTAAGTTCGAGGGTGCACATATCGTGAGGGACTGCTCAAGCGACAGATGCAAAAAGTCGTTACATGGACACAGTTATGTGGTTGAAGTATTTTTGACATCCAACAAACTGGATTTTGGGCAAATGATTTACGATTTTGGACTGACCAAAGGCACCATCAAAGATATTATTGACAGCTTTGACCATGCATACGCCATGTGGAACAAAGAAAGCGACCACTTTAAATCTTTTATCAAGGCCAATAGCGATCGGTATATTATAATGCCGGTAAGCCCTTCGGCAGAATGCTTTTCGCTAGCCCTGCTTTTTATGATTGACAAGATTCTGCAAGCCACTGCATTCAAAAATGGCGAAGGTGAGGTGAGCGTTAAGTCCGTTAGGGTTCACGAAACAGAAACGGGTTATGCCGAGGCCTTTAGGGATGACCTGGAATGGTTCAGGTTTTCGCTGGAGGATATAGTTTTTAGCCCGGCCATAAAAGACGAATGGAACGATCCTGAGATGTACGATAAGCTAACGTCCTTCCACAGCAAAAAATCCGGGACTAAACCATTTGTGAATCCAATTGCGGAAAGAAAATTTGAGTAGATCTAGTTGTAGATTGTTGGATTATGGATAAGGTGCAAAGCTTAAATAAAATACTTTGCACTTTTTTATTATATCCATTACATGTCCGGCCGGGCTCATATTGTTTGCTCAAAAAGGTTGACGCATCAATTTAGGGAATTTAATCTTTATACTCCTCCATCTTTTCCTTTAACTTATCCACATCATCCATTTTAAAGTTGCCAAAAAACGAAAGCAATACTCCATTTTTATCTCCCTGGAAAATAACATGACACTCGTACACCTTTCGGCCTCTGCGATGAACCCACACCTCAGAATCTTCGTCCTTATCCTCATCCTCGACCAAGCTGTATTTGCCTTTTTCCATATATTTACGTACCTGATCCTTGAAACTTTTATCCGGCACAACCTCGGGCTTAAACAATACTAATTTCACTTCGTTAAGATCCCCGGATATATTGTGTCCCTCACCATTTTCCTCGTCTTCAATATCAAAATCAACAAAGTCGAGCAGATTTTTGGAGAACGAGATATAGGTCACTTCATCCCGGCCCCGGAAATCACCAAACATCTTTTCCGCAATTTTTTGTTGCGAAAAGATGGATAAACTGTTAATACCAATTAACAATACGACAATAGATATTCTTGTTAAGTTTTTCATAATTATTGATTATCGGTTGTTTAACCCGCAATATGCATTAGAAATTCTATTACACATTGAAATTACTTTAAAACAAGACACTTCGTTGCATCGCTTCAACTCACCAGAACGATGAAAACCTAGTAAGATTGTACTTGCAATGCTCATGACGAACCTCCAATACATAATCCGGGTTTAACCCGGAAATTTTATAAGAATTTCCTTAATCTCACAGTGACCAGGTTTCGTTGCCGATTATGATATCCAAAATTGGACGCCGCTATATCGGGGTAACGCGCGTTTGCATTCTTGTTGATAAATATGATGAATAATACGAGTTAGTTTGATTAATCCAGTCTATTATTAACCACCCACTCCAATTCATCATCCACCTCAACATTCACACCTTCCGGAACCACCACCACTACTCGCAACCTTTGATCCCTTATTTTACTTTCTTCGTTGAGGGTAAAAACCGGGTCAATATTCAAAACCGAATCGCGAAGCATCCAAAAGAATTCGATATCCCGACAATTGTCTTGTGCTTGTGAAATGGATTTTCCTTTAGCCGTTTTTTTAATGTCGATGGAAAAATCATCGCCTCTTACCAGCTCTATTCTTGGTCGGCCTTGCACAAAAAGTTTACTGTCGGCCTGATAGATATCCAAACGGTTCACATCGAATAAATGTTCCTGATACTCCGGGATGTTTGTCGCTAAGTTGGCTTTTAGGTAGATGGTACTATCCTGTGGCAATTCCAGCTTTTCTTTTTTGTATACGTCTTCCGTCACACTGAATTCCCTGGCTACCCTGGCCGAAGCATAAAACACCAGTATCAAACCTGCAATCCAGAGCACCAACGAAGACAAACCAACAATTCTAGTATTAGACTTGAAACGGAACACCATTTTGAATCCCAGATAAAACAAGGCGATAAGCGGTATACAAGTAACCAAGACCAAACCTATGCTTCCTATTATCATATCTTCGGATCCCATAAACAGTGCCGGTAGAGAAGTTACATAATGACCCATTCCCGAAAAATCCATTAAGGTAAACCCAAAGGTAAAGGCCAGAATAAGGGACACCAAGGCGATTAGGGTCACAAACATCACGAGAACCCCAATGACGGACGCCAATACCCGCACCGTTGTTCTAAGCGCATCCCCCATCACATCTGTACCCTTGGAAAAAGAACCCGAAAAGTCTTTATAGGCCTTTGACTTTTTGAACTTTTCCGTTACTTCCTGATATTCGTTTCTCAGGTTTTGCTCCCAACTCTCATAACCTGCAGGCCCTTTCATTTCCAGTTTTTGGGTGATGGTTAATGCTTTAGGCATCACGATCCATAAAACAATGTACACTGGTAGAGATGCGCCATAAAGAATAAATGCCAAAAGAAAAATAATACGGAATACCAGCGGGTCCATATCAAAATAAGCCCCCAAGCCACCACAAACGCCGCCTAAAACACGGTTTTCAGGATCACGGTACAGTCTTTTCTTGTATAACGGAGACCCCGGCATGGCAGAATAATCGCTGTTCGATTTCTTTTCAGGCTCCTCCTCATCGGCAATCTCTTGCGGTTCACCAATAGTCGTGATCACTTCCTCCACTTCCTTGAGCGTTATCACCTGTTCTGCCGATTTCTTTTTACCACTAAACAGTTCTGCAATACGTGCCTCAATATCGCTTACAATCTCCTTGGCTTCCTCCTTATCCGAGAAGCTACTTTCGATTTTTCGCAAGTATTGGTTCAGCTTTTCATATGCATCTTCATCGATATGAAAAGCAAAACCATTCAGATTTATATATAATGTCTTCTTCATTTTTCAGATTTTAAACAATTACCAAAGGGTTAGCAAACATAAATACACTTCCGAAAAAGAAGCCAATTATCTTGACGCCCATAATAGCCAAAAACAGAAACGCAATAAGATAAACAATGATTTTAAATAAGGATTTGAACACAAAACCAATTACCAATAGTATCAAAATCATTACAAATATGCCCGGAAATTGCAGGAAGGGTATATGACCAAACTGATGGTTCACCTGATGTATAAAGTTTGGATGGAACATATCGAAATGAATCATATTACCCAAAAAAAACAGGGCACCAACAACAGCTACAACTATCAGAACTGTTTTATCACCTTTTGAAAATCTGGCCCACCAGCTTTCACTTTTTTTGTAGGCCTTTGAATCACGAACTTTGCTAAAGCGCTGTTTTACATCTTCAAATTCCTTACGTATCGCTTTTTCAATATTACTTATGGTTACGTTCTCGCCCCGCATTTCAAGCTTTTGAGCTGTCGTAATAGCTGCCGGAACCACTATCCAAAGAATGATATATATTGGAATGGTAATTCCCAACCCGAAAAATATAAGTAAGGCAAAAATAATTCGAACAATAACCGGATCCATGTTTAAATAAGCACCTATACCACCGCAAACCCCGCCCAACACTCTGCCTTCCACATCTCTGAACAATCGCTTACTGGCTCTACCGTACGTGTATTTTTCATATTCCTGCTTTGGTCCTTTGCTTTCTTCTCCTTCTTCGTAAAAATCTTCGGGCTGTCCCATCATTCCAATCACCTCTTCCACCATTCCCAGTGTTACCACTCCCGATTTACCGGAAATTCTTTCTCCTAAAAGCTCTGCAATCCTGCTTTCTATATCATTGATAATCTCCTGCCCTTCGTCTTGCTGCTTAAAATAGTGCTCAAGCCTGTCGAGATATTCTCTCAAACGTGCAAAAGCATCATCATCGATGTAAAAAACTCTGCCGCTTAAATTAATGTTAACTGTTTTTTTCATGATTTTCTGTTTTTGCTAGTTATTATTAATCACCTCAACGGCATCTACCAATTCCTTCCACGACGCATCCAGTTCTCCTAAAAAACCCTTACCCTTTTCGGTCAGCTCATAGTACTTTCGCGGAGGACCTTGTGTTGATTCTTCCCACCGATAGGTCAACAGTTCCGCATTTTTCAATCTGGTCAACAACGGATATAATGTGCCTTCCACCACTATCATCCTGGCTTCCTTAAGCTCGTTGATGATGTCGGAAGCGTATTTATCGCTGCGCGAAAGAATGGAGAGTATGCAATACTCAAGAATTCCCTTCCTCATTTGCGCTTTTGTATTTTCTACCTTCATATCTTATCCTCCTGTTATAGCCAGCAAACCGCAAAACCGGCTGCTCAACTTATTGTCCTGTTCTTCTATAATCTTATAGTCAATTCCCTGCCTATGGAAAAATTTACCGAAATATTGCTGCTATCAAAACATTCATCTATCGGAATAGCATCTGCATCTATTTCGTTTCCGTAAGAATCATTAATATAATCTCCTGCAGGTAGCACCGGAACCATCAACATCGATACTAAAATCGCTGCCGTAAACATTATCACCACTTTTTTTCCGGATGTTTTCATCTCATAATAATTTATAATACCTGTTTATACATTGAATATGGTATTACAAATATATAGCTTTTACTTAGTACTATGCAATACCTACTACTATATTTTTTTATATTTTTTTGAAAAAAACTTCTTAACGCCTGTTCTATTGTTAGTTAGACGTATGTAAAATTTCATGATATTTTTACGTAGTTATCATAACTCATACCTACCACTTAAATTTTTATAGTTAAACCCAAAAAAAAGCCGGGATAATCTTCCCGGCTCATCATTTTTTGCTAAAATCTATGCTAGCATATATTTAAATTAACTTTCCAAGTTTTACACCCTTGACGTTTAAAACCCATGCCATATTAATTTGCGTTAAGACATTAAGGTATAATCTCTGTCCTTTTTATAATATTCCACTTTTTTCAACAGTGGATAGTCTGTTATTTTTGCGATTAGTTTCTGTCGGTATTCTTCGTTCACTTTACCCATCCTCGTTACAAAATCAATTTTTTCGTTAAGCATATCCACATTATCGGGACCTACAATTAGTGAACTGATCGGCATTGTCCAGGCAAACTGAATAGCTTCTTCTACACTTATGTAATCAGGAATCAAAGGGGATTCGATATTCCATATTTCCTTGCCGAAGCGCACTTTGTTCTTAAAGAAACGACCGTCCGCCAATGATTTCATACCCAACACACCCATGTTATGCTTATTTAAACTAGGTAATACGTGCTGAATAAAACTGGGATTGCTGTAGGCATCAATAACATTAATGGGCATTTGAGCAGTTGAAAACAGACCGCTATTTCCGGTTTGTTCCAACATTCGTAACATAGCCCTGGGACTATTGTGACATGTAAAACCGGCATATCGGATTTTCTTTTCCTTTAAAGCCTCCTCTACGGCTTTTAAAACACCATTCTTTATTCTATTATCTACATCAATAGGATCTTTTAAACTATGCAGTTGCCAAAGGTCCACCTGATCTATTTTCATTCTGGTAAGCGATCGCTCCAATTCCTCTTTGGCAGTGCGATAATCACCGGCCCCTGTTTTGGTCATGATAAACACGTCATCCCTGAACTTTGGCGTTAAAAATTTACCATATCGCACTTCAGACTCACCTTTCCAATAATTATGTGCATTATCAAAGAAACGAATCCCCTTTTCAATAGCGGTTTCAATTATTCTTTGGGCCTCCTGCTCTGGTGGCTGACCAATATGAAAACCACCCAGACCGAGCATGGTAACATTTTCCCCGGTATTGCCCAGCTTACGCAAAGGCAACAATTCTCCATATTTATCTTCTCTTTTGGCATGAACTGCTATAGGAACTGCCAAGCCCGCACTTAGCAAAGCCATTTTCAATAAAAACTCACGACGTGATTGCATAGTTTATTTCTTTTGCTTCAATTTCGTTATAAATTACGAATAGTAGTCTAAATATCAAAGCAATAAACCAAAATCCTAGCGTCACAACTTACCTTCTACCCAATGACCATCTTCGCCCAACTGTCTAATCATATTATTATTCCGACAAAGTGTTTCGACTTGTAATAACAATTTACCGAGATCTGCCATCATTACCTAAAACAAAAACGGCCATAGGGAACCCCCATGGCCGTTTTTTTTGATATTTTATTTTTGTTGCGGAAAGCTGTCATGAACTTTAATACATCCACAGGTAGCCGCCTTTTCAAATCTTCACCTAAGTTACTATTTCCTTTTGTAGAGAACGAAACACCTTTCTTTCGAAAGATGCTGATAATATTTCTATAACCAAATACCTGTAGCGATTATTATAATTCCATATTCATAGCCTTTCGTACTTCACACAATGTTTCAATGGCAACTTCTCGAGCTTTACCTATTCCTTTTTCCAAAATTTCTTTAACAAATGCCTTGTCATTTTCCAGCTGTGTTCTCCTAATTCTTATTTCCTTTAAATGACTATTTAGTGCTTCTGATGTAATTTGTTTTAATTTGCCTGATCCCTGCCCGCCAATTTCAGCTGCAATACTTTCCGGAGATTGATTTAGGCACAATCCACAAATTCGCAGCAGATTAGCCACTTCAGGTCTGTTGATTGGATCATATTCGATAAATCGTTCCGAATCTGTTTTTGCGGACTTAATTAATTTATTGGTCTCATCTTCCGTCGATTTAATCATAATGGTGTTATTCCGGCTTTTACTCATTTTCTGAAAACCATCTAACCCTAATATCACCGGCACTTCACTAAGCAAACCTACAGGTTCTCTGAAAACCCTTGATTTGAATTTTTTGTTAAACCGTTTCGCAATACTTCTTGTCATCTCGATATGAGGCAATTGATCTTTACCAACGGGAACAACATCACTTTTACAGAATAAAATATCAGCAGCCTGATGAACGGGATACGTGTACATGCCTGCATTAATAATACTTTGACCAGATGCGGCAATTTCCTCCTTAATGGTAGGGTTCCTGTTTAATTCGGCATTAGATACCAGAGATAAAAAAGGAATAGTCAACTGATTTAACTCGGGAATATGGCTATGCGGAAAAATATATGTGTTATTTTTTAACGGGTTTAATCCACATGCCAAATAATCTATTGTAAGCTCGCTTACGTATTTCGAGATATCTTTAAAAACATCTCTATCTGTTAATACCTGATAATCTGCAATTAAAATATATGTCTCCACACCCAACTCTTGCAACCGAACTCTATTTTGCAAAGAACCAAAATAATGTCCGATATGCAGGTTACCGGTAGGTCTATCCCCGGTTAAAACTCTGTGTTTATGCGGATTTAGTTGTAAATCTTTATTTAACTCATCACTTCTTTTTTCTGCTATATCAAATGATGAATAATTAATCTCCTTTTCACTTAATTCAGTCATTTCTTTTTAATAAAAAAGTTAAAATAATTTTATTTTTCAGTATCGCATTAAGAGTGAATCTGACAACACCCGGTACGTGCAATATAAAATGTTTTATTTGACCTTACACAGACAAGCATATTATACGGCTTCTATCAAAGACATCCTATCTTATACAAAAGAATACACTCCCCCTATTTTGACCGACAAAAGTCGCATTTTTTTCTGAGAACATCATGTATCATGGGAATTATTTATAAATAAATCCAATCTATCGGTGTATGCCTATTCATTTTATAGGATATATTCATATTTTTTTTCCATCAACCTGTAAGGCTGCAGAGATAAACCGACTAATGAGCTGTAAACAAAATAATACCAGCACAATATGAAGTACACAGCCCCATTTATCTTTGCCATAACAATAGCGCTGACTTCCTGTGTCAGCGATAACCAAGAAGACTTCTACAAATCCGTTGAATGTGACACGTCGGATGTTACATTCAACGGCACCATCGATGCTATCCTTGACAGAAATTGCAAATCATGTCATTTTACAGGCAACGGAACCGGCGTAACATTAGTTAGCTACAGCGATATAAAAACACATGTGGACAATGGAAGGCTTATGGGGGCCATCAAACATCAACCGGGCTACAGCCCAATGCCACAAGGAGGTAAGCTGGATGATTGTACTATTGCAAAACTCGATGCCTGGATCAGCGACGGAGCACCCAACAACTAACCCATTAATTCATCTGAAAAAACAATACTATGAAGACATTACTCCCGATATTTGTTGTATTTATTTTTCCATTGTACATTATTGGCCAAAATGAACCGGACGACATAGATAATTTGTTGGGTGAACAGAGCACAATTGTCTCCAGTACCTTTAAATCCTCGCGGATCATAAACGGACATTCCATTGAACAACCTGCCAAGGGTGAATTAGAATTTAGGATATCGCACCGTTTCGGAAAGCTGAACACGGGTTCGTACGAACTATGGGGGCTCGATCAGGCAACTATCCATTTTAGTTTAGAATATAGTCCTGCGGATTTTTTAACTTTAGCTATAGGACGAAGCAGTTACCGCAAAACCTTTGACGGCCATGTTAAAGCCGCCATACTCAAACAGCAGCAAGGCATCCCCTTGTTCCTTTCGTATTTGGCATCAGCCGAAATTGTTACCCTTAAAAATGAACTGCCCGATTTCCGGTTTAAACACAAGCTAGCCTATGTGCATCAATTTTTACTTGCACGTAAGTTTTCGAAACAATTCAGTGTACAACTAAGCCCTACACTGGTTCATAAAAACCTGGTGACCGAAAATGATATGGACAACAATCTTTTGTCTTTGGGAATTGGCGCCCGATACAAACTGACCAAGCGATTAAGCGTGAATGCAGAAACTTTCCTGACTGACTTTGGCCAGGCTCCCGGGAATGTAAAATATTACAGCCCAATTGCATTCGGCATTGACCTGGAAACGGGGGGACATGTTTTTCAGATCATGGTAACCAATAGTTTGCCTATGCGGGAGGTAGGTTTCATTAGCGAAACTACCGGCGACTTTTTTAACGGCGATATTCACCTGGGGTTTAATATCTCCCGAACATTTAATCTTCATAAGTAATCCTTTTTAAAATCTAAGGTTATGAAAACTATGCTGCTGCTTGCCTTATCCTTTTCCATATTTTCCGTAAATGCCCAAAAGTATTTCACCCGGACGGGAAATGTTATTTTTTTCTCACATGCCCCAATGGAGGATATAAAAGCTGAAAATTCTCAGGTGGCAGCCATTCTTAACGGTGAAGATGGAAGTTTAACCTTTGCGCTTCTTATAAAATCGTTTGAATTTGAAAAGGCCTTGATGCAGGAACACTTTAACGAAAACTATCTGGAATCGGACGACTTCCCCAAGGCCAACTTTAAGGGTGAAATAATTGATTTCTCGCGTGACATGTTGCAATCGGGTAAAAATTCCGAGGTCAGCATATCCGGTCAACTTACCATTCATGGGGTTACGCAAAACATCGAGACATTGGCCAATTTAGCAGCAAACGAGGATGGGGTAAGAGGCACTGCCCAATTTATTGTAAAGCCGGAAGATTACAATATAAAAATACCGAAAGCAGTCAGAAACAATATAGCCAAAGAAATAGAAGTCACCGTTACGGTGGACTTGAAACCGCGTTAAATTATTTTGTTATGAACAAGAAAAGGATATTAATCCTGTTTGCAGGAGTAATGCTTGCCGTTGCTGTTATTGGTTTCTACCAATTTAACAAACCGCACAAAAATTACGAGAAAGCCAAGGTTGAGGTTACCATTTCCGCCAATCTGCTGCACGATACATTTAACAGCGACGAACAAAAAGCCAACCGGGAATACCTCAACAAGATTATTGAGGTATCGGGTCAACCAGTATCATACGATCACAATGCCAACGGGTCTGTAACCATTTGCCTCGAAGATGAATTCATGGGGGTTTCCTGCACGTTTGACTCCTTGTATGTGGTCAAAAACTACGAAAGGTTTAAATGGGCCCAAAAGGCAGAATTATTAAAAATTAAAGGAAGATGCGACGGCTTCCTGACTGACGTTAGGCTTTCGAAATGTTCTTTTATACCGATGACTCATCAAAATGCGCCTTAATACGCTTCACCTTTAAAGTCGCTTTGATGATGCACCGGCATTTAATTGCGAAAGTTCCGGGACACACTATTGTAGTAAGCAAAAGATTAATCATCACTTTTTGTCATACAATGGGCATACCCTCTCAGTATTTATTAAAACCGATTTATTAACCATTACAACCACAGTTACATGAAACGAGCCATACCAATTTCTTTCTCGAACCATGAAGTAATTTAAGTGGCTGGTTGCATCGAAATGAGCTTGCGAATTCTATCGGATACCAATGTAATTAACGATGGAACGAGATTTCTGTATATACATTTAAATGAGAATGAGATGAAAACAAAAGACGTACTTAAATGGATGGCCATGTTTCTGGCCATAGGCCTCTTAGCAGGCTGTGAAAGTGAAAGTGACAATGACGACAATGAGGGTCCTGATGAGATATTGATTACACAATCTCAGTTGAACAATGCCACCGATATGATTGGTGATTTTACGGGTGGCACATTTGCACATGGCGGTCCAAGCGGCACTACAGGTGATGAAACTATCCGTGAAGTATATGCTTCTTTGGCAAGCCTAAGCGAAACAGTTGCGCCCGGCACCATTGTGACCAAAAATACCTTTGCCAGGGAACCGGACGGCAGCACGGGGGATTTGTATGTATCATTTGTAATGGTAAAACGTGAGTCCGGTTTCGATACAACCAATAAGGATTGGGAGTTTATGCAAATTCCATTTGATGCCTCCAATGATTATGGTATAAATCCGTTTGGAATGTTACCTGCTGTCGGAGCCGGCAACCGGGGTTCTCTGGCTGGTTGCATAGGATGCCATAGCGGTGCAGGTGGAGGAGACTATTTATTTGTAAACGATTAAATATCTAACCATAAGTTACACGGTTTTTACATATCTCTTTCAGATATACCCTTTGACTACTTTAGTTAAACCCGCAATATGCATTAGAAATTCTATTGCACATTGAAATTACTTTAAAACAAGACACTTCGTTGCATCAACTCACCAGAACGATGCTCCCGAAAGTAATCGGGACAAGTGATCCCTCGTTTCATAATGCCTTGTTTTATTGTACTTTCAATGCTCGTGACGAACCTCCAATACATAATCCGGGTTTAAGGGTATTTTTGTTTAGCACACATATGGTTTTTAACAATAACATTTACTAAATTGGCCATACAAAACTAAACTTAAATTAATGATACAACAAAAAACCTATCCAAGCATTGCCCAGAGCTGGGGCATTATGGGTGTTGCCATTGTATGCATGCTTATCTTTTCGCCATTACAATTGGCTTTGAACGAAGTTTTAGGGAAAGAAATTACCTTCTTAATATACTATCTTATGTCGATGGGAGCCACTTTTGCCTTTGCTCACTTCATCCGCAAGAAAGAAACAGCTCTTCAAAGGTATGATATCCGTTTTGACAAACCTAAAATCATCATACTGGTTTCTGTCGCAGCACTTGGCTTACAGCTAGGTATTCTTTCTCCGCTCACAAGCCTGATACCTATGCCCGATTTTTTTAAAAAGATCATTCTCGAACTTGGTAATATGAAGGGTATCTTTGCCTTTTTAACCATAGTGGTCGCGGCCCCCATTTTTGAAGAACTCATCTTCAGAGGCATTATACTCGATGGTCTGTTAAAAAGATACTCACCCGCCAAGTCCATTTTTGTTTCGAGTCTTCTTTTTGGTATTGTTCATTTAAACCCGTGGCAATTTGTTACGGCGATGGGCATAGGTGCTTTTATGGGATGGGTGTACTACAAAACACAAAAACTTTCGCTTTGCATTATCATTCATTTTATAAATAACCTGTTGGCATTTTTAAGCATGCAGTTTATAAACCTGGAAGAAGAACTCGATAAAACTTTTGTTGAATCACATGGAGGCATGATGAATGCAATATTGCTTATTTTTGGCTCAGTAATTATTTTTTGCGTTTGTTCATGGCTGTTGGTCAGAGAGTTTAGAAAACAAGAAATATCAATATGGTAAATCATGCAATACGAAGGCTTGATTATCTCCTAACATTTATACAAAACTGTAGTTATATTTACCCCGAAACTTACCTGATAAAAAACGGCAGGTCGGTAAAAGCCGGCAACACCGATAATTTGGTTCAACAGGATTTTATATGCATCTGACGGGTAAACATGAAAATTCCCTACAACAGCAGGAAACTATGCTTTCCCGCCCGACATCAGTTCTGTAATGACTTTGTACCTGGGGAACTGGTCTAAAATTATTTTGATAAAAACGGTGATTGGGATAGACAGAATAAGCCCCGGGATACCCCAAATATAGCCCCAAAACATGAGCATGATTAAAATGGTGATAACATTCACCGAAAACGTCTTGCCCATAAAAACGGGTTCTAACACGCCTCCCATGACCACTTGCACAGCGGTGATGGTAAGCACAAAGAAAAGTAAGGTCGTCATAGGTTCAATTTCAACAAAGGCAAATAAGGATAGCAGTGCCACAGAAATTACAGAACCAATCATTTGAACAAAATTGATAGCAAAAGCAAAAAGACCCCAGAATATTGGAAAGCTAATATCAAAAGCCAGGCAGGCCAATCCAAAGCCCAAACCTGTAAACAGACTGATAACAAATTTAACGAGAACAAATTTAATGATGTCTTTTTCAATTTTCCGGAAGATTTTAACCGAAGAGTGTTTTACTTTGATCAGTGTGCTGTTCAATAACTTTTCAAAATTAACGGATCCGGTCAATAGTAAAACCACAAAAAAGGCGGTCATTAGTGTCCCTGAAAGCAGATTGCTTATAAAATCCAGCGACAGTCCGATGTTTTCCACTATGTTATCATTTTTTAGATAATGCAACAAAACATTATCCCCTTGCAACCTTGCTATGCCGAAAAAATCTTCCACGGAAACAATCAAGTCCACGAGTTTGGTTTCTGCTTTTTCAAAGAATAAATTATCAGCTGCCAGTATTTCATTGCTGGTTAACTTAATCAATTCTCCTCCTAATTTAAATACGCCGGTAATAATTAAAATGATGGATAATATACTTAGTGGTTTGGGAACCCTCTTATGGCTAAGCCACCTCATCAAGGGCAAAAACAAAAGGGCAATAAACATAGCAAGTACGAGCGGCACAAAAATAAACGAAAGTGTTTTTAGCAAGTAAAATATTACGGGTATTACAAGAATAAGTAATAATGTATTGGTTGTTTTTAGGTCTTTCATTTAATTGTAATTATGGAACTCTATAGCTTGTTACAACCGCAAAAATAACTACTTGTTTAATATGCCTGACATTTTATTAGTTAATGTATATTAATTAGTTTGCAGATAACTGAACCAAGTACATTATGGAGGTAGTTCCAAACGCTCCTTATTTGCGCATGGGCAAGTATGCCAATTATTTATATTGCGTACAGAAACTCAGCGCTTCTTTTAAGGCCGCATTCCCGGATAGCTTAAAACGGGGCTTGAGAAAAGCAGGGCGGTATAGCGGGTTTTACCGGCAGGTACAAAACGCTTTCCCGACGAATTGGGTGGTGTACAGCGAGGCTTCCATGGCCGACAGCGAACATGTGGTGCGTTATCTGGGGCAGTACACACATCGCATTGCCATAGCCAATGATAGAATCATAAGTATAAGTGATACGCATGTAAAGTTCAGGGCCAAGGATTACAGAAAAAAAAGGCCTGCTAAACCCCAAATCCTGGAAGGCACCGAGTTTTTACGCCGCTTTTGCCAACATGTTATGCCCAAGGGATTTGTTCGTGTTAGAAGGTATGGCATATCCTTGTACCAGATAGTCTTTTAAACGTTGCGTGGCCCATTGACGAAACTGTGTACCTTGTTTTGATTTTACACAATATCCTACAGAGATAATTACATCAAGATTATAAAAAGTCACAGGCTTATCTGAATTTGCAATATGCATTTTTTGCATATTGCTTTCTTTATCTAGTTCACCCTCTTTAAAAACGTTATTGATGTGGCGCGAAATAACCGATTGGTCTCTCTGAAACAAATCAATCATTTGCGCCTGAGTTAACCAAACTGTTTCCGTATCAAATTGTACCAGAATTTCAGTTTGGTTATCACTTGTTGTAAATATTTCAAGTTTACTTTCCATATAGTCAATTATCAATGTGCAATTACGAATGGTCAATTTTCAATTACGAATTATGAATGTTCAATTCCAAATTTCTAATTGTTATTAAGCCGTGCGCCCATAAAACTCATTCATATATTCTTTTACCACCATGCCTCCAATGGAATTGTCGTTCATAGCAATGCGTGCTTGCTCAAAATCTTTTACAATATAGTCGAGCATGGGCTCTACAAATTTATGGTGCGCATACACATCCGTTTTATCGGCATTGCCTTTCAGTATCTCAATTTCTTCGAGCGCTTGCTGTAAGGTTAGTTTATAGCTGGTTTCTATTTCCTCGCGAATTAAGCGCAGGGTATAACCATCTTTTATGGAAGCGTTGTAGTAATATTTGTGAATGTAATTGCCAAACAGTGTTTTTGAGTTATACTCTTGGCCCAGTAGTGGCGTTCCTGTTAATCCTATTTTAACCGAGTTTTTGTCGGACTGCTCCAGGTTAGCCAGGAAACTACCCTTAGGATTATAGCTACGGTGTACTTCATCTAAAAAGAATACCCGCTGTATGTTTAGTTGGTAATCGGTATTTTGAATAACATTGGGATCGTCTTGAAATTTTTGAATGTTAACCACCGTAATTTCAGCTTTACCCGAATTGTTGTGAATAACCTTTGTGGCTTTAATATCTCGTGCAAAAGCATCTCGCGAATCTATTTCGTGTACCACCAATCCACGTGCTTTAAACTCTTTTGCAGCTTGAATTAAAAGGTCGAGGCGGTCGACAATAAAATAGAACTTTGGTATAATGCCCTTGTTCTGGTAATAGTCGGTAAGATGTTTAACATTGTAATACGCCAAAGCCGTTTTACCGCTTCCTTGCGTATGCCAGATGATTCCCTTTTTTATGTTTTCATTTAGCTTGTTCTCAATAGCCTTAGTGGCAAATATTTGCGGATAACGCATAATGTGCTTTTCCAGTCCGCTTTCTTCTTTCACGTATGCAATAGCATATTGCAGCAGAAAACTCAATCGTTCTGGCTGAAACAGCGATGTGCAAATTCTATTGGTTGGTGTATTGGGATTTTTATTGGTAAGAAACTCTTTAGAGTTTTTAATAGTTAATAAGTTGTTGTCTTTTAAAACAAAGTTTTCCTTTTCATCATCCTCCGATTTTAGTAAAGAATCTAAATCAAACTTTTCTTCCTCTCTGAAATAGTTGAAAGGCGGTTTGTCGTATGAGGTGGTGGCATAAAAAGCACCCTCGATTGGCTCTGGTGTGCTATCATCGTATTACATGTTGTTGGAGAATACCATGAGCTGCGTTAAGTTCACAAACTTGCGGAACTTCTTATTCTTGAATCGTGTTTGTATGCGTTTATGTTCGGCAATTATGCCATCCCGGTTATTGGGTTTCTTAACCTCAATAAATACGAGGGGCATTCCATTAATAAGCAGAATGATATCAGGTCTAAACTCTTCGTCGTCCTTTTTGTAGGTTAGCTCGGTAACGACATTAAAGGTATTATTGCCGAAATCCTCAAAGTCAATCAATCTGTTGCCCGATTTCTCAATGAGTTTTTCGTAAAAGGCTTTTCCTAAATCTTCATTTTCCAGGCATAACGCCACTTCGTCATAAAAGCGTTTGATATCACCCTCGCTTAATTCTGGGTTTAGTCGTTGTATACTTTCCTTGAAAATGTCGGTGAAAATATTGGTCGATTCGTCCCAAGCCTGATTAGACAAGGACAAATACCCATATCCCAATCTGATTAAATGCAGAATGGTCGGTATTTTAACTCTTGAGTCTTCATTGAATTTCATGTTTCACTTATCAATTTCCAAATAACCCACAAAATAACAAAAATGCACGGGTGCGAGGGCAAAAAAACAGCTCTTTTGCAAATTTTGGTTTGCGGGTCAGATGGTGCGATTTGCAAATGTGCTGTTTTGTGCGTTGGGGTTTCCTTTTTTCTTTTGCGGGGGAAGAAAAAAACAAAATAAATTCCCATCAAATTAGCACCGAACTACCTTCAAAGAGGCTAATAATAATTTCTTGTCTGTTTGTTCAAAGAGTAAATGTTTCAAAGGATAACTTTCGCTCCATCACACTTGCATAGTAGCGTAGAGCCTGATAGCTTATAATTAATACCCCTTAAAGTAACAATTACAAATAAACAATCAGCGCCCCTGCATCAAACCGTATCCCGATGTTCGTGGACAGGCTGTGAAGTTTTCCCTCATATGCTTACGCTTGCGCATTACGGCTTGGTCATTTGAACATACCGGGCTTAACTGTCGGCAGCCCACTATCTGGCATGATGCGTGGCTTATGTTGCGCCTGCGGCAAGCCATGCATTATTACGGTTTGTTGCCAGCTGGCATTTCTATTAATTCATAATTTGTACTTCTTCCTCCTGCAGCTTCTTTCTGCAAAATGCTTTTTGATATAAGGTCATTGATATCTCTAACAGCAGAATCTTTTGAACACTTTGCAATCTTTGCCCATTTGGAAGATGTTAATTTCCCATCAAACCCATCCAATAACATATTCAGTATTTTCTTTTGCCGTTCATTGATAATTGTTTCTGAGTGCTTTCGCCAGAAGTCAGCTTTGAAAAGTACTTTTGTTAATACAGTTTCAGTAGACTTCAGAGCATTTGACAAGCATGTTAAAAACCATACAATCCAACTTGCTATATTTAAATCACCTTTTTGTGTTCTTTCAAGCATTTCATAATACTGTTTTCTCTCTAATGTAATTTGCGCTGACATACTATAAAACCGCTGATTACTTTTGTCTGATTGAGCAAGCAGCATATCTGTTATTGCTCTACTAATTCTGCCATTTCCATCGTCAAATGGATGAATCGTAACAAACCACAAATGAGCTATTGCTGCTTTAAGAACTAAATCGTTTTTTTTATTATTATTGAACCAATCTAAAAATTGAGTCATTTCCTTTTCTAACAATTCCGAATCCGGAGCCTGAAAATGTACTTTTTCTTTTCCCATTGCACCAGATACAACCTGCATTGGTCCCGTGGTATCTTTTCTCCAGTTTGCTACGTTGATTTTGTACATTCCACTTCTTCCTGTTGGAAGCAGAGCTGCATGCCAATCAAATAATCTGTCAGCAGTTAATGGCTTGAAGCAGTTTTGTGTAGCATCAAGCATCATCTCGACAACACCTTCAACATTCCTGTCCCAATCAACAGCACCTGCAATCTCCATTCCCAGTTTACGTGCGATAGAAGAACGAACTTGGTCTGGATTTAATATTTCACCTTCAATTTCTGAAGATTTTAGAACATCAAGAGTTAAAGTGTCAAGTAAAGCTTCATTTCTTAAATCGAAACCAAGTGTTTCCATTTTTCCTACTAGTCTGCCTTGCAAGTTTCTAACTTCACTCAAGAGGTTTATGAAATCATTATAGTTCCATGTAAACTCTGGCCATTGGTCTTTTTGATGTATAAAAGCTTTCATTCGATGCATAATTTGCAATGAAAATACAACTTATTCGTCGCATTTCAAAAATATTCGTTGCACGTAATGCATTGAATAGTGAGGTTATTCGTTGCACTGTAATATTTTTTTCTGCTTGCTGGGTAGCGCAGAGCCTGATAGCTTACTCTAATTAATACCACTAAAAGTAATAATTAAATGTAAACTATCAGCGCCCCTGCATCAAACCGTATCCCGATGTTCGTGGACAGGCTGTGAAGTTTTCCCTCATATGCTTACGCTTGGG
Source organism: Saccharicrinis sp. GN24d3 (assembly GCF_052400645.1). Taxonomy (NCBI): domain Bacteria; kingdom Pseudomonadati; phylum Bacteroidota; class Bacteroidia; order Marinilabiliales; family Marinilabiliaceae; genus Saccharicrinis; species Saccharicrinis sp. GN24d3. The sequence continues at coordinate 7,255 of NZ_JBQTGI010000012.1, read as the reverse complement.
CATTACGGCTTGGTCATTTGAGCATACCAGGCTTCAGCGACAATCCTCACGGACATAACTGTCGGCAGCTCTTCTAAATGAACAGTACATTATTGCGATAAGAGAGAGCAGAATCAAGCTCGCTTGAATTATGCTGCTCCTGTAGTGTCATTTTTTAAAACAGTGCCAGGCATACTTCTTATTCCAGCATTGTTTCCAATTAACTCATGTTGAATTTCTATGATGTCATTTACCCGTAAAAATCCCTGTTTTTTAATTAATTTCGTTGATGTGCGACTTTTTTAGCATTTGCGGTAACGTTCACTGGATGACGCGTGCGGAGATTTCATGAACCAAACCTTCCTAACAGCTCCTGGGCCAAAGCGTTTTATTTGTTTTAACTTTTCATTTTTTAAGTCAAATCTGCGATTTGGCGTTGTTTGCCGAAGCCACGAACCGACCAAAATTAGTCGGACTCACTTATGCTTTATGAGCCATGGTTGCATTAGTTATTTTTAAGCTCAATATTTGTCGTTATATGTTCTTCTCCCTTAACAATACTTATAACAGCTTCATAATTAGAACAACCTTCTTGATTCTTATTGCAAAGCCAATCAAAACGTAATTTAACCATCTTAGGTATTCGTTTATTGTATTTTTTAGAGTTTAAAGAGCTATTAACGGTTAGACTCTCAAGTTTTCCATTACTACTTATTAAAAAACTACAGTTGAAATTTACAGAGTCATTGGACATGTTACTATATAGATATGGGAAAAGCTCCATTAAAAGTCCATTTTTACCTCCGCCTTTATAACATGGTAATTCTCTATTTTCAATTAAGCTTACATTATCATTAAAAATTAGGGAATCATTTGAAAAGTCATAAGTATAATAAACATCTCCATTCGCATGATAAAAATTCCAAATACCACTTCGCCTATCATTCTTATATTTCCCATGCTCTCTTATCAGTAATTGTTCATCATTCATTGTAAAGATTAAAGAATCATTCTTCGTCCCTTTATAGTCTATAAATTGATTACTTGTGTTTACTCCTGATGTATCTATGTAGTAATAATAATAGTCTCCATTTAGCATTCCCTTAGAGTAGCTTCTAACTTCCTGTAATTGATTATTGCCAAACTTCTTCCAATACCCTTCCTTTTGATTATTGCTATAGTAACCTTTTTCAAAAATTATAATATGACCAAATATATTTTGAGCATATTTCACATAACTCCCAGACTTAACTTTTTTATCTTTCTTAAGCACATAGTATTCTTCATAAATGCCCCCAAATTCTCTCTTTTTTAATATTGTTTCTTGACCTTTAATCTGCACATTTATGATAAGTAAAAATGCTGCAACTATAGTATTCCGTATCATTTCTGCAATGGTTAATTAATGCCAACGGTTCGGGCAAGATGTCGTAGACGGACGAGTCCAACGGAGTTTGATTTGTCCGGCCGAAGATAACGCCCACCGAAGCTGCGATTTTATAATTATAATTTAGCCTATGCATTTTGACCATGGTTAGGCTTAGTTTGATTTTCTTTTAGTCAACAAATGTCTCTTTGAAAATAGCTTTTAATTCTTTCGTTTCAGGTTTTGATAAACGCCCCAAAGGTCTTATAATTCTTTGTTTGTCTATCGTTCGAATTTGGTCCAGAACAATCCAACCAATTTTGTTGTCATGTTTTACTTCAACTCTGGTCGGATAGTTTTTGGAACTCGTTGTCATAGGGACGATAACAACTGTCCTCAGATATTTATTCATCTCGTCAGGAGAAACAACAACGCAAGGTCTGGTCTTTTTAATTTCACTCCCAATAGTGGGATCCAGATTTACTAAGATGATCTGATATTGTTTTATTTCCATTCGTCAAGGTTTTCGTCTTCAAAGACATCGTTAAAAAGAAGTCTGTCGTCGCCGTTTTCATTCATTTCTTTAAATGCCTTTTCCCAACCTTTTCTAGGAGTCGATAATGGTCTTAGAACAATTTGACCTTTCTCTAGAATCAAGTCAACCTTGTCTCTAATATTATACCTCTCTAAGAGTGTTTTACTAAGTCTAATTCCTTTAGAATTTCCTATTCTTATCACTGAAACTTCCATAATTTATGCGTTTTGTGTAATTACAAAGTTGTCACATATAATCTATTTTTCCAAATTAAGCTTAACCGTGTGGGTATGGCAAGTTGGGCAATTTATAGCACTTACTTGTCAGTTTACTGCAAGCCGTAGCTTTTGTTTATTGTTGGCACCTGTTTTTTCTATTCTCCAATTTGTATGTATAGTCAACAATAATTGTCCATAAAATAAATGATGAAACAGCCAAGGTTTTATATGCTCCTGGATAATGATTTAATTTCAACACTCCACCAATAGAAAAAGAAATAAACCATCCCACTTTTAGAAAATTCAGTATTTCTTTCCTGTCTTTTTTGGCAAGTCTAATCAAAGACCCACTGATTAAAACAACAACACTTAACATTAAAGCGAAGTCGTTCCATTGATAATGCATTATCTTCATTATTATAGCAATAATTCCAACTGAAAAACCTGTCATGAAAATTGGGTCAGTTAGAAGTTCCCTATATTTTAGATTCGTTAAAATATATCCAAGTCCAACTAATTGCCCTATTGTCCCGATTATGTCAAATAATGAATAAACTAGTTCATTCTCTGCATTAAAAAGAATCAATAGTCCGCAAAAAATCCAAACTGCAAATCCCAAAATACTAATGGTTGTCCAGCTTACTTTTTTGTCTTTAAGCATTGTGTATTTTTATATTGGTGCGTAGAGTAGAGCCTGATAGCTTACTCTAATTAATACCCCTAAAAGTAATAATTTAATGTAAACTATCAGCGCCCACTGCATCAAACCGTATCCCGATGTTCGTGGACAGGCTGTGAAGTTTTCCCTCATATGCTTACACTTGCGCATTACGGCTTGGTCATTTGAGCATACCAGGCTTCAGCGACAATCCTCACGGACATAACTGTCGGCAGCTCTTCTAAATGAACAGTACATTATTGCGATAAGAGAGAGCAAAATCAAGCTTGCTTGTATTATGCAGAACGGAGCAATGATCTTTAAGAAAATTATTTAGGTAGGATTTACACCTACTGGATTACCACAGCTTCGTTGAAGTAAAGAATCCGCTTGACAATCTGGACAATATCGGTGCCTTATGCAGAAAGAAATAACCATCGGGGAGATATTTGGGGAGTACGGGGAAGCTTATATCACCCGTAACAGGGTAAAAGGACAGGAAAAAGGACTGATCAGGTTGCTCTCGGCCTGTAGGACCAACGCACTGGGAAATCACTTCGAGCAGTGCAACAACTGTGCTTATACCACCAAGGCATATGATTCGTGCAGAAACCGTCATTGCCCCGTGTGTCAGCAAAAGGACAAACTGCAATGGCTCGACAAACGGATGACGGAACTTTTGCCCGTGGGGTATTACCACCTGGTGTTCACGGTTCCCCATGAACTTAATCCGCTTTGCTTGCAAAACAAAAAGGCGATGTACGGCATTCTTTTTAAAGCGGCCTCACAAACACTGTTGGGGTTGGCCCGCGACACCAAACATCTGGGTGCCGACATCGGTTTAATGACCGTGCTTCACACATGGGGCCAAAACATGATGGAACATCCCCACCTGCACTGTATCATGCCGGCAGGCGGGTTGGGTTTCGACAAGAAGCATTGGGTGCATGCCGGTAACAAAAACGGTTTCTTCGTCCACTACAAGGCGCTATCACGCAAATTTAGGGGGAAATTCCTGGACCTGCTGAAACAGGCCATCGACGGTAACCAGCTCGTGTTCAAGGGCAAGCTGGCGCAAATCGCCGGTAAGAAGGCCTTGGGGATTTTTGTCGGCAAACTTTATAAAAAGGAGTGGGTGATGAACATCCAGGCTCCCCTCGGACACCCGGAAAAAATCCTGGAATACCTGTCGCGCTATGTTTTCAGGATAGCTATCACCAACCGCCGTATCATTGAGGTGAAGGACGGAAAGGTGCTGTTCTCCTGGAAAGATTACCGGACGGGGCGGTCCAGGAAAATGCGGCTGGATATCGACGAGTTCATACGGCGCTTCCTGTTGCACGTTTTGCCCAAAGGGTTTTTCAAGGTCCGAAGCTACGGCATATTCGCCAACAGATACCGCAGGCAGAATATCGAAACCGCAAAAAAAAATCCTGCGACGCGAACACGAGGATGCCAAAGAGGAGGCTATGGAAGATGGCATAACGGTGTCGGAAAAACAAGATACGGTGTGGGACGAAATTAAAGGCCTGATCCGCAATTTCAAAAACCCCAACTGCCCCAAGTGCAACAAAGGACGTTTAAGGTTTGCCGGCATTGTCCCTTACAACCATATAGAGCCCGGGTAACAACCATACGGAAGAACAACGTTCTTTGAAAAAATGCATTGAAAATCAACAGGCCAAGTGCTAGTAACGGAGCCTGAACGGGTGAAATATGCCCAAAAACCTACAAAAAATATGAAGATTAACGAAAGCAACAGAACAAGATTGAAGAGGCTGGTTTCATACCGCTAAAAAAAGAATAAATAACAGAAAGAAAAACATTAAATACCCTTAGGCTGGCAGGTTGGTTCTAAGGGGCTTAGCCCAACAAGAATTAAAACCCAATTGAGCGCTGGCATTTGGAAATAAGCATAAAAAAAACGGTAGCGGGGACTTGTATCCTTCTACCGTTTTTTTGTGCTCAACTGGGCTTTAATTCCTATAATGTTAGCAACTGGGCTTAGTTAATAGGCAACAAATTCAACCTTACTTATTAAACTTATAGGACCAATAGACGACCAACTATAACGAAAATTGTAAGCAACAATAAAACTGAATTAACAATAACTTCTTTAGTTTCTTTTCTATTTATATGTAATCTCATTGCTCCAATCATCGTAAATGCAAGTCCAACTGCTGCCATAGGTGTTAATATAGGAAATATTTTCAACAACATTGGTAGAATTAATCCCAATGCGCCTAAAATTTCAGTTAAGCCTATTGCTCTTAGAATTGTTGTTGAAAAATTATTAACCCAATCTCCAATTTTCTTACTTAATTCTTTTACTGGCTTTAAAAGTTTCATGGTTCCAGCCATTAGGAATATAACTGCTAATAATCCCTGAATAGTCCAAAGTACTATATTCATAATTTTAAATTTTAATATTTACTCAAAAATAGATACATTCAAAATGTAAAAAAATGAACTAGTTCAAGAAAATACTCCTATTTACTTTTTAGCTAACTTTTTAATAATCTTACTAAGAAACTCAGCGCTAACTCCAATATAGGAGGCTATATGATATTGAGGTAACCGCTTTATTAAATCAGGATATCTTGTTTTAAGTTCTATGTAATTTTCCTCAGCACTTTTAGATAGTATTGAAACTAATCTTTTTTGTATAAAAATATAGGAACGCTTTAAATAGTCGTTATTATTTTTAATGAATTCTGATAATGCTGAAAGACCTGCATTATCAATGGAATAGACAATCGATTCTTCAATTGTTTCCATAAAAAAGCTTGTCGGTTCTGGACTAGATAAATCACCTATTACTTGGTTTTCTTTTGCAAACAAGATATTGAATTCTTTGCCATTTTTATCGATAAGAAATAATCTAATAAGTCCTTTCTCAATAATATACTGTTTAGTATTTGAGCTTCCTCCGCTAAATATTAATTCTTTCTTTTTAAAGGTTTCTTTACGAATATTTTTAAGTAGTTCCTTTTTCTGAACCTTATCCAAAGGGATTTTTAATTGTTTTTGAAAAAAATCGGCTATAAAATCAAGTTCATTCATGTCTGTTAATGTATAGAAATGGCGGCATTTTCCTAATAATTTAAGCCAAAAGCCCATAAAGGTAATATATTCATATACCCAAATTCAATGTCATCTTTCACGATATATGATTTTCCATCTTTTTCTATCTGTTTTTGCTGTTTATTCTTCCCTCCAACTTCGAATGTAAAGTCTTTGATAACAAAATCAGCATTCTTTGATGATATAACTTCATTTCTTACTCTCATTTGATTCAGAAAAAAAGTTTCTCTAATATTACCTATATTAGATTTTTCGCCAGCTAAACTATAAATTAAATTGGTGTTGTCAAGATAGACTTTGTCAACTTTACCTAAACCTCGAATTCCACTAGTTTCATTTCGTAGTTGACCGATAAGGCCTGCCTTTTCCATATACGTAAAGTAGTCATCTAAAGAGTTTCTACTAACCTTAATCATTCCGGCAATCTTTGATAAATTGGGTTTGAATGGAACACTTTCAGAGATTATTGATAGTAAACGCTTCAATTTACGACTAGTTGCAACATTCATATTTGCATATTGAGGAATGTCGGTTTCTAAGGTTTGAACTACAATTTGTCCTAACCGAAGATTAAGCTCATTTTCAATTCCAAATGGATAATAACCTCGCTGCAGATAGTCATTGAATAATGGTAGTGGGTGTTTTATATCCGGAAGCTGAATCTCCCCATTAACAATATGTTCTAAGGTGAAAGTTTCAACTTTTCTATTATGGAAGAAATTAAGGTATTCTCTAAAAGAAAGTCCTTGTAATCTATATATTAATGCACGTCTACTTAAATCAGCAGAACCTTTAAGTATGTCAAGTACAGAAGACCCCGTAAATACAACCTTTAAGTCTGGGTATGAGTCATAAATATTTTTTAATTCTCGAGACCATTCTTCGTATTTATGAATCTCATCAATAAATAAGTATTCTCCAGCATTCTTATAAAAAACATCAGCTAAGTCTATTAACCTGTTTTCGCTAAAGTACATATCGTCAGCTGATACGTACAAAGCTCGTTTACTACCTAAGTTTTCTTTTATATATTGCAGAATCATTGTTGTTTTTCCAACACCTCTAGGACCAATAATTCCGACCATTCGGCTATTCCAAGAAATTTCTTGATACAGATACCGCTTAAAATCTATAGTCGTATTTTGTAATAAAATCTCGAATTTCTGATATAGAGTTCTCATAGCTTTAAACTATTTGTTTATACAAATATAGAAAAACGCACAATTAAATGTGCAACAATTTAATATATTGTATTATTAATAGTGCAATATTGTTTTTATGCTTGGCGGTAACGGCAGTCTGTCTAAAAACTATCCGCAAAATAAAATTTATTGCGTTTTAAGCCCTTTTTAAGCTGTTGTTTGGGTTTATTATGCTGCCTGAAAATAGCGATAATAATTTATTTTGATAAACAA
>NZ_JBQTGI010000011.1:0-256199 GCF_052400645.1 Saccharicrinis sp. GN24d3 | reverse complement strand
CTGGTGAGTTGAAGTGATGCAACGAAGTGTCTTGTTTTAAAGTAATTTCAATGTGTCATAGAATTTCTAATGCATATGGCGGGTTAAATGTTAACGTTATCAAAATAGAAATCCAAATCAACTTAGTTCTTCCTTTTAATTTCTTCTTTTTGTAAAGAAATTAAAAAGTATTTTTTACTATTTTCATTGATACGCTGAGTTCTTATAGTTGCTGATAACAATTTCATAACAACTATAAAATCATTTTTTAAAACTTGAAACAGGTGCTTTTTCCACTTCCCTTGATTTAACTTTCTATTTTTTTAGGCCCGAGCTCTTCAACTACTTCGTCGTAAAATGGGTTTGATGTTGGCCTTTGTACGCCTACTTTCACTCCCAAGTTACATGATAAGTCATATGCTCTTCTTATTCTACCTGATCCAAAACCGGCGTTCTCTTGACATCCATACGTTTCATGGCATTCACTTCATAAACACGTTTTAGTTGCCAAAGTGGACGTTCCAGTTCACCTTCCCACTCCCACAACAATTTAAACATTTCACGCACCTTTTCAGGATGCTTGTAGGCCAGGTTATTGCTTTCTGTTTCGTCTTTTGCAATATTATAAAGTTCTGCGGGTCTATCCGGATAACGAAGCAGTTTCCAGTCTCCTTGACGCACCACGCCCCTATTTTCCTTTTTCCAGAATAATAACTCATGTGGTTCAGCTTTGTTTTCAGCTGTAACATAAGGCAATAGATCTACCCCATCCAATCCTTTAATTTTAGAAGCATCGCCACCTGCCGCATTCACAAACGTAGGTAACATATCGAGCATACTAACCGAATGTTTATACTCAGAACCTGCTTTAATTACATTAGGCAGCTTCATCACACAGGGTACCCTGATACCACCTTCGAGATGATTGGACTTACAACCACTCAAAGGGTAATTACACGTCATAGAACCATCAGGCCCTCCGTTATCATTGGTAAAAACAACAAGCGTATTCTCTTCCAAACCCAGTTGTTTCAATTTTTCCAGGATTTGTCCGCACGCCCGATCCATAGCTATGGTCATAGCGGCCAATATCTTTCGTTTTCCTGTTAATCCCTCAACTTTAGCCAGATCTTCTTTAGTGGCCTGAAGTGGTGTATGTACGGCATTAAAAGACACATACATAAAAAACGGTTTCTTCTTGTTCCTCTCCATAAAGTCGCACGCCTCATCGGCTAGGTCATAGGTAAGGTATTTGTCCGGTTCTTTGTAGTTCTCAAACCCTTTTTCAAGTCTGTCCTCCAATTTGTCGATAGCTTGCTTTTGGGTTAAAGGAAGAAAGCTTCTTGCCCCACCTCTAAAACCATAAAACTCATCAAACCCTCTTTTTAAAGGATGAAACTTATCGGCATTTCCCAAGTGCCATTTGCCAAGGATGATTGATTGATACCCTAACGGATGTAAGTAATCCGCTATCGTTTTAAGATGTAACGGCAATCCCATTTCATCGGCTAACAACTTTGAAGAAGAACTCATATAGCCCGGTACATTGTTCTCCTCAATCCCGAAACGTTGCTGGTACATTCCTGTCAACAAACCGGCCCTTGAGGGGCCGCATACCGCTGCCGTTGTATAGGCCTGTTTAAACTTAACACCTTCCGAAGCCAACTTGTCGAGATTCGGTGTTTTAAAGGTTTTACTCCCCTGGAAACCAAAATCGTGGTAGCCCGCATCATCGGCAAAAAGAAAAACGATGTTCTTTTTCTGTGCAGATGTGTTTGTCGGTAATGTGCATAAAACACCAGCAAAAAATATTGATAATAAAATGTGTGTAATTCCGTTACAATCTCTCATCTGTTTAAAATTTAGCAAAATTTATTTCAGCTAAGTTAAACCTGTTCATCATGTTGAGCAGGGTGTATATGATATTTTTAAAGGTGTAAATTAAAAGTAGATAATAATTAGAAATGCCATTTCTGCATTACTTCACCCTATTATCAGTGAAAAACACTTCTCTTCCTTTTTCAAGAATTAAATCATCGCCTTTAAGGTTAATATCTCCTTTTAAACGAATATCTGCACATGAGGCTCCCACTTTGAACTCATAATTCCCCGCTTCAATAATCCATTGATTATTTTTGTACTCAACCAACTGCTGAGGAGATACTTTGAAAGTAATCGTTTTCTCTTCTCCAGCTTTTAATGATACGCGCTGAAAACCTTTCAATAGAATAGGTTTCATGGTTGAATAAGCATTTTTTGGAGACACATACAACTGCACCACCTCTGTCCCATCCATAAAACCTGTATTTTTTACTTTACAAGAAACCGAAAAGCGCTCATCATCAATTTTAACCTTGTTTCTCATTTTAAAATCACTGTACTCATATTTTGTGTAGGATAACCCATAACCAAAAGGATACTGAATCAACGCCTCATTATCGCCGTCTTGATAGTTGATCTCTACTTGTTCTTCGGTACGTGGGTACGATACACAAAGCTTGCCGGATGGATTTACATTGCCCAATAGGATATCGGCTACAGCATTTCCGCCTTCTTCGCCAGGAAACCACGCTTGTAAAATGGCAGCACATTTATCGGAGAACTTACTGATCACCTCTTGACGACCGCTTAACATGACCAAAACAACTGGCTTTCCTGTGGCGATTAGTTTTTCAACAAATGCTTCTTGCTCTCCGGGTAACCGGATGCCCTTTCTCCACCTTCCTTCTCCGTTTAACGAGAGATTCTCCCCCATAACTGCAATAATCACATCGCTTTCCTTTGCTATCTTCAATGCATTTTGAAGATCGGGCTGCGGTGTATCTTTTACGGTTAACAATTTTAATTTATCGATACGGCTATCTCCAAACCCACTCTTGTCAATCTGAGCTTCTAAAGCAGCACTCCAGTCACAACCTCTTTCGTGCAACAGCGTAACACTTTTGTCCAGTTTGCGCTGTAAACCATCCATCACTGTAATCAGCTTTGGGTTATTAGCATCAAAATCCGATTGTTTCCAGAAGGCACGCATACCCTGGTAGGTATAATCTCCTAACAGACCATGCACGGTAGCAGCATTCGGTCCCACCAAGGCGATTTTCTTTACATCCTTTTTTAAGGGTAGAACACCATTGTTCTTTAACAACACGATAGACTGACAAGCAGTTTCATAGGCCAGCTTTCTAAACGCAGGTGGATCAAAATCCAAGTCACCATCTTTTCCGAAAACCGGATTTTCGTCTAACAAGCCAAGTTTGGCTTTCATAATCAAAGATCGCTTTACAGCTCCATTGATGAGCTCTTCTGTAACCACTTCTTGTTGCAAGGCTTCTTTTAATTTAGGAAACATCGATGGCGAAGAAAGCTCAATATCCATTCCTGCATTCAAAGCCAAAGCTGCAGCCATCGTGCTGTCTTTAGCCACTTTATATTTTTTTAATAGCAGGTTGATCGCGCCATAATCACTAACAACCAATCCGTCAAAACCCGCATCCCTGCGCAAAACCTGATCGAGCATGGTTGGGCTGGCAGCTACAGGCAAAGCTTTGTACACACCGTAAGAAGGCATTACACTCTTTGCGCCTGCCACTTTAAAACAAGCTTCATGAGGCATCAAGTACTCTTCGTACAACATTTTTGAATTGTTGTTTTTTGTACCATAACCAGCAAAGTGTTTTACGGTTGCGGCTACACCTGTTTTAAAGTCATCACCTTGCAAACCTTGTACAAATGCCACTCCCATGCGGGAAGTTAGGTAAGCATCTTCACCATAACTCTCCTGATGACGATTAAAGTGTGCAGTACGGCTTAAATCGAGCATGGGAGATAATGCAAAAGTTGCGCCGGCAGCACGCATACTTTGAGCCGTAGAACGGGTGTTCTTTTTCACTAAATCAGGATTCCAGGTACAGCCCACTCCAATTTGTTGTGGAAAGGTGGTTGCCCCCAAAGTAGCAAACCCAGTAATGGCTTCCTCGTGAAAGATGGCAGGTATCTTTAACCTGGTTTCGGTCATGAGATAGTTTTGTACTTCCCTGACCATATCTCTCAGCTCTTCAGGTTCCAATTCCTGACCGGAAGAAAACTGACAAAAATGCCCTATTCCATATGGGATATGCTCGCGACATTTTACCAAAGATATTTTACCATCTTCCATAATATCTCTTAGTCGAGTACCCATGATTTGAGCTAACTTTTCGTCCAAACTCATATTAGCCATCAGGGCATCCACTTTGTTGTCAATCTCGGGCGTGGAATACGGTGGGGTTTGAGCGTTTATTATAAGACCAAAGCACAAAAAAACCAGTACTGCGAATTTACTTTTCATCCGTTAAAAATTTTTGTTGTTAATAATATGTGCCAAAAATTTCTGCACATTCAGGAACTCGCATTAACTTTTTTAATCATCACCCTGTGTGTACTTTATGATGAATAAAGTTAATGGTCGTTTCATAACTTTTAAATAATTAGCATTGACTTCTAATTAATATCAACAGCAACTGTTTGACTCTCCAATCCATTAGAGCTTACTTTTATGTTAACCGTTCCGGTATTTGTGTTGGATTGAATTATGGCCATGCACCTTCCCAGATGTGTAACTACCTTATTAGCCTGATAATCCTGGGTACTTTTGTTCCAACCATTATCAACCCCTAATAAACGAACGTCACCTTCAACTTCAAATACAACTTCCTGCTCCCTTGTTTTTACAGGAATTCCATCTTTATCAACCAATTGAACAACCACATGACTTACATCGTAACCATCAGGATTTAACACGGTTTTATCAGCTGTAACTACAATGTTTGCCGCTTCCGAAGCTGACTTAAGTTCGGCAACTATATCAATATCTTTGGCAACCGCTTTTGCTTCTAATTTCCCTGCTTCATAAGGAACCGCCCAGCGCATAATATTATCTTCGCAATCAGCTAATTTAACACTGCCCAATGATTTTCCATTTAAGAGGAGTTCCGCCTCAGGAAGATTGGTAACTACTTCAACGATTACCGTCTCATCGTCCTTATAATTCCAATGCTTTTCGGAAAGGAAGTTTTGCCAATTGACTTCTTTCTTTCCTTTAGGAACAACTTTTCCTGATTTATTATCCACTTTAAACCTAGAGTCGCTTAAAGCATGCGTTTGAATAGCTATGAATGGTTCATCAGTCCAAATGCTCTTAAAGTGATTCCAACCCGCTTTTTCGAAACCTGCCAAATCCAACAGATCACCGGGCCATGCTTTTTGAGGCCATTTTAGGTTCGATTCTCCAATATAATCAATACCTGTCCACATGTACATACTAAATACCATAGGATTATCGGTAATTGATTTCCATTCGCTCAAATAACCTGAATTCTCCGACCCTGTGAACAACATATCCGGATAGTGTTTTTTACACCAATCGTATTGTTTAATCTGGTAACTAAAACCAACTACATCTAAGGCCTCTGCATATCCGGTGGCACAACTGGCTACTGGTATAATCAGGTTGGCTGTAACCGGACGTGTAGTATCTATTTCTTTGACCCACTTCGATAATCTTTTTGCGGTTTCCGCAAGTTTGTATTGCCTATCCGGAAGTGCATCATAACGGGCTTTCATCTCCTCCGGGGTTAGCTTAGGTATAGCGTTCCAATAGCCTCCTGCACCCGGATCCCACAATCCACTCACGTGTTTGTAGTCCTTATAGGTCCACTCTATCTCGTTACCAATACTCCATTGAAATACAGAAGGGTGGTTTCTATCTCTTAACATTGTTCTTTTCAAATCGCTCTCCCCCCATTCCTGAAAGTGTTCGGTATACCCTCTGGTATGGTAAAGCACCTCGCGTTCGTTCAAGTTAAAGCGCTTATCCTTAGGATTATCCATCTCGTCAAAAATCTCGTCCTGTACCAGAAACCCCATCTCATCACATAGGTCCAAAAACTCATCGGAGAAAGGATTATGCGATGTACGAATGGCATTGACCCCAGCCTCTTTTAGTTTTTCGAAACGACGACGCCAAACTCCTTTGGGAACAGCCACACCAACTAATCCTCCATCATGATGCAAGCAAACTCCTTTTACATAGGTGGATTTTTCATTCAGAAAGAACCCTTTATCCTTGTCAAACCGCAAGCTTCTAATGCCAAATGGTGTTATATACTCGTCCACCTTTTTACCATCGACTACAATTGTAGTTATGGCCTTGTACATATTCGGGTTATCCGTATCCCAAAGCTTTGGATTACCAACGACCAATTCCTGATTGAATGCTCTATTTGTTTTATTCTTTATCGAAAGTTTTTCTTCGGTTGTGGCTACCGGATTTCCTGAAGCATCCAGAATAACTGTGGATAAAGTAAATGGACGCTCAACAGCCAATTCGTTCTCCACTTTAACTTCGATATTTACTGTTGCTTCTGCATCAGTAACTTCGGGAGTAGTTACAAATGTACCCCATATCGGAATGTGCAATTTATCAACAGTAATCAGTTTTACGTTACGGTAGATTCCGCTTCCGGTATACCATCTGCTATCCGCAAAACGAGAGTGATCCACGTGGACCGTGAGTATATTATCCTCTCCTACCTCATTTAGAACATCCGTCAAATTGAAATATACGGGTGAGTAACCATAAGGATTCTCTCCCAGATATTCTCCATTCAACCAAAACCTGGCATTATTGTATACCCCATCGAACAATATAAAAGTACTTTTTGCGTCCTTTTTATTCTTTGTTTTAAAAAGCTTTTGATAAACTCCCAAGCCACCAGGTAAATACCCTACACAACCTTCTAAAGTAGAGTCGAAAGAAGCCTCTATACTCCAATCGTGAGGCAGACGAACATCGCGCCAATCCGTGTCGGCCAAAGGCACTTCCATAAGTTCAGATGTGTCTTTTTGTAATTGAAATTTCCAACCGAAGTTGAAGTCTGCTTCTCTTTCTATTGAAGACTCTTGTGTGCTACATGAGAAGAGGATTCCCGTAAGCAAAGCCAACAGAAAGTAAATGTTGTATTTTAAAGATTTGTAGTTCATATTTTTAATTGGTTGATTATATGTATAAAAAAGTTACCTTCGAATTGACTTTGTCAAGTTTCCGACGCAAAGTTGTTATATACATACTATTACCATAGTGATGCGTCGGATTTATTACATCGACTATACCCTGGGTTAAAACCCAGGGTTATTCAGATTAAACCCTTTCAGGGTTGAGTTTACCATTTGAAAAAACACTTATCAAAATTAACAACCTTAAGCTACATGCTACTAGCTAAAAGTTATCCGCTAATTACTTCTTCAATCCGCCGTATTCTTTACCTCTGATTTCTTCAAATTCTGCAATTAGTTTTTGAAGTACTTCCGGATTTGACATTGCCAAGTTGTTTTTCTGGCCAATATCTTTTTTAAGGTTGTACAACTGAAATTCAGGTGCAATAGCGGTTTCATTACCTGACTTCCAACTCATAGGACTTCCCTCATAAGCAGGAATCATAGCCCAGTCGCCCGTTCTGTAAGCCGTTTTTCCATTGGCTTCAACAATCAAATTCTTTCTTCCTTTATTACTTTTTCCTAAAAGGGCAGATAATATATCCTCACTATCATTTTCTTCAGCTTCAACGCCAACCATCTTTGCCAACGATGCCAACAAATCAACCTGACAAACCAGAGCATCGGAAACACCCGGCTTAATGGTTCCTTTCCAATAGGTCATGAAAGGAACACGAGGACCTGCTTCGAACATAGAGTATTTTCCACCTCTTAGCATTCCTCCTGGCGTATGATTGCCCAGTTTTTCTACTGCGTCATCATAATAACCATCGTTTAAAACAGGGCCATTGTCACTGGAGAAAACAATCAAAGTATTTTCGAGAACTCCTTCTTCTTCCAAAGTTTTCATAAACTCTCCAATACACCAATCCGCCTCCAGAATTACATCGCCACGAGGGCCCATGCCTGATTTCCCCACAAAACGCGGATGAGGTGTGCGCGGTACGTGCGGTTGTTGAAGTGCATAATATAAAAAGAATGGCTTTTCTTTATGGTCGTGAACATAGGACTTTACTTTATCCAGAAAATGATCTGCCATATCAACATCGGTCCAAATAGCTGATTTGCCACCTTTCATATAACCCATACGCGGTATACCATTGACAATACTACAATTATGTCCGTGATGCCATTTCATGGTAGTTAATTCAGGATTGTCTTTCCCGGTTGGTTGACCATCGAAGTTCTTCTTGTAGTTGACGTAAATAGGATCTTTAGCGTCCAGCCCGTCAATATATCCATTGTCTATATAAACGGTTGGTACGCGGTCCTGGGTTGCCGCCAAAATGTATGCTTCATCAAAACCCACTTCATTTGGTCCAGGGGTGATGTGTCCGTTCCAATCGAGGTTTCCATCTCCGAGGCCTAAATGCCATTTCCCAATCACCGCTGTTTGATAACCTGCCCTTTTCAGCATTTTAGGCAATGTTTCTTGCTTTGTGGAGATAATCAAGGGAGCTGAACCGGGCAGGATTCTGGCTTTTTCATTCCTCCAGGGGTAAACACCTGTGAGCATACCATATCTACTCGGTGTACAAGTGGCTGATGTTGCATAACCTTCTGTAAAACGAACCCCCTCGTTGGCAATCGCATCCATATTTGGTGTTTTTAGTTCTGTTGCTCCGTAAGCACTTAAATCACCATAACCAAGATCATCCAGGTAAATAACTATGATGTTTGGTTTTACCGGTTTTGAAGCGTTGACGCTGACATTTACCATCATTAGTCCTGTTACTATCAGGGTTGTTAACGTATTTTTCAGTTTCATTTTTATAAAATTTATATCAATAATTTCATTTTTTCAGATAAGATTTATATGATTGATGTGAATTTTCAAGTGTAATTTTAAGGTTTTGTAAAGCTAAGCTTAAGCAACTAGATTAGAGGTGTGTAATTACTATTCAAAAACTGGACATTTAAAAAAAACGAATTAAGGCAAGCGCTTTTTTTTGGCAATAATTAGCTGAAAGAAAAACGTAGGGTATAAATGCCAACTATATAGGGGGAATATTAAAAAACTATATAATTCCATTTCTTTATAATAATTGATAAGCAAAAAAAGATTACCATCCGAATATTTTAAGATTTAAGTATCTTTATCTTTTAAATTAATATATGGATATTCTTACACATACTTTATCCGGGATGGCAGTTGGAGCCCTGGTAGCTAATCAAATAAATGCTTCCATATACAAAAAAATGGGGATATTAACGGCTGGTACCATTGCAGGTGCTTTCCCCGATATTGATGTAATAACCATGTGGAGTGGTTTTGATGGCACTTTTGGCAGGTGGTTTGGATTGGAATGGACAGGAAGAGAGGCTTTTGGTGCTAAACTATGGTACTCGCATCATGCATTCTTTCATTCCCTTTTTGCTGCCGTACTGTTTGGACTATTACTGGGATGCATTATAATCCTCTCCAAACTGCCCATTAAGTCTTCCACAAACTTTAAATCGACCTTACCCTATGTAATTGCATTTACAGGTGGATATATTATTCATATATTAGAGGATATGGCTACTCCCGGCGGTGGCTGGGGCGGTGTTGCATTCTGGTGGCCTTCTAAAAACTATATAGGTGGATTGGGGGAAATATGGTGGTGGAACAACTATGATGTATTTTTAATTGTAACAACTGTAGTTTTAATGAATACCGCGCTTCTTTTTTTAGGCAAAAAGATAAGAAGTCTCGCTAAAAAGACTAGCCTGGCTGTATTTGTAATAGGGTTTGCATTAAGCGTGTTTCAAATAAAAAACAGAGGGTTCGACTTTGCCTATCACAAAAACAAGACGCCAAGTTCCGTCTGCGAGCAGAAATCAAAAGAGATTCAAAAACAAATTCTGGGTAATAGAACCTATAACTTTATGGAATGGCTTGATACCCAAATACCCGTCCCATTCTAGCCGTGCGACGACTGCAACCGCACGACGGTTGCGTATGATTAATTTACACGATGACTACTTAAGTCATTACATATTTATTGGAGACAACCTTAAAAAAGGGGGTTACCTTAAAAAACAACACTTCACCAAACTTTCTTCTCAAATACGCTTCATCATGCCTTCTACTTCCTTGATCTGGGCAGAGAGCATTTTTCTTGTATCCAGCTTTTTGGTTTCTTTTAGATAGTAAGTGGCCAGCTTCTTATTTCTTTGCGACAGGTAATATCCCGACAAATTCAGTTTAGCCATGGCCTGGTCGTTCTTCATTCTTAACCCTGTAGAAAGTGCTTTCTTTAATAGTTTTTCGGACTTTGAACCTCGTTGCCCCTTTTGCGCTTCGGTTAACCCGGAAAGAAAATAGAAATATGCTTCCTGACCCTTAATCATCCTTTCTGGATGTTTTACGGTACTTAAAATCATCTCGGCTTTGGCAAACTTATTTTTGCGTACAAAATAAAATGCCAAAAGATTCATCTCGTTTTTAAAGTGAAACAACACGAACAAGGCGGAAAGAAAGGATACAACAACACCCCACGTTATAAAACCGTTCATAAAAAGAAGTACAGATGCAGCACACAATACAACAGCAACAATCAATCGAATATATTTTCCTATCATAACCTGTTTTTATTTTTGAGGCTACAAAACAAAGGATTTTTTGTTACAAAACAAGAAACAGAAGTCGTGTTTTTCAAATTTTAAATGGACAAAGCCATCACGACATACAAACGTCCCTAGAATAAGAACAATCGTTAATTGAAAAAATCTCATGTTTGGCACCTTGTTATTTTAACAATATTGAATTTACAAAGCTCTTGTATCACTTCAACCCTGCTTGAGAATCGGACAATTCGCCTATTTTATTTTAAGGGCTTTAGCCCTTGCTTTTTTGGCAAAAACAACATCACAACTTTTGGGGCCTATAATCATAAAATCGCCATTACAACTTTTAAATCTTACTAAAAAGAATAGTTATTGCTACTCAACCACTAAAGTTAGTAGAAGCACTAAAAAACCTGAATACCATTTTCGTCTTTGTCTTTTGCGTTTTTCGTGTTATAATTATTGCTAAAAAGCTAGTTTAATAATGGTGTTTCCATTGAAGTTATTTCAAAATCAACAGAATTATCCTTTGAGCAAATTGAGGAGATTAGTAATATGATTTGTCATTAGTGTCCATTAAAAAATTAAAACCACTCTTTTATATTCTAGATGTATCCCCATTAATTCCTTTTAGAGTTGCTAAGCAACACTCTTATAGAATGAACCAATCACCAGGCTTCCCTTTTCAATGGAGCCATCATCTCCATTCCTAATCCTATATATGCTCGAAAAATAACTACGAATAATATTAGTGCAATTGGTAAAAATGCAAATTCCATATTGTATATTCCTTTATCTATATTTTGATGTGGCCATCTATATTTTTCATCCATACAAATTAAAGTGAATATGAACGAACAAAATTAAGGTAAATTACCCTGCTATGAGTTTATTTTACCCAATTATTGCGATATGTAATTTTCATAGCTAAGTCGTATTACATTTTACACCATAAAAAAAGGCCGTCCAATAAATGAACGACCTTTTTTATTTTTTAAAGCAGAAAATCAATAGCCTCTTTCTTCGGCCATTTTTTCCATTTCCTGGTTGAATATTTCTTCGTACTTTTTCTTATCGTAGTCAACTTGCAACTTAGCATCCTTTGAGATACGATTGTTCATTGAGTTCAGTAACTCTTCTTTTTCAACCTCGATAGCAACAAATGAACGATACTTTTTATCCGGTAAAACGCTGGATTTTTCACAAGCAACAACAATATTACTGATGGTTTCATCAGCCACTTCGCGAGTTAAGTTCTCAAACTTTTGCTCAAATTCAGCGGCTGAACCAACCTCACGTTCATTTACATAACGGTCGGTAACCGATTTAGTGTTCGATTGAATCAAAGTTACCAACCGCTGCTTAGCCAATAACAAAGCTTTCTCTTTAGAAAGGCTTAAATCGCTACTTGTGGCCATTGAGAAAGCCCTAAAATAGTTTTTATCCGACTTACCGTTCTTTTCGCAAGGCATATCTTCTAAGATCTCACCTACTTCGCTGTTTGTAGCTATTTTTTCTTTTGATTTACAACTATAAGCTCCAAACGTCAGGCATACTGCAAGAGCGCCAAGTCCAATTGTTTGTTTCAATTTCATAATGAACATTTTTGGTTAGTATTCTTTAAACAAGGTTGAATCAAAAATAAAGCCAAAGTTTAAACTGCTTGTTATTTTGGCCTCAAAAACACAAAACGAACCCGCCCTGTTTCAAGATTTAATATTAATCAATTTCGATGTTTTTTTATAATCTGCTGTCTTTTAAAACCTCTTTAAACTGCTCCACCTGCTCATCAGTGCCCAAAACAAATAATTTATCTTCGGGCGAAATTTTAATTTGCGGTGATGGATTATAAATATATGTCCCTTCCGGAGTCTTGAGTCCCATCAAATTTGCTCCCGTCTTTTTGCGCAAGTTCAACTCCTGAATGGTTTTACTTTCGTTAACAGGGTCCATCAGTTCACATTCGATCTCTGTTAGCTTAACCTCTTTACTTTTTTGCAACAAGATATACTCAATAAACTCAACCACATCGGGCTGCGTTACCAGCTTTGCCATACGCTGACCCCCAATCCTGTCGGGCATAATTACGTTGGTTGCACCGGCGTGGCGTAATTTAACATCGGATCTAAAATCGCTGGCCCGGCTGATGATCTTGAGCTTGGGGTTCATTTCCCGAGCCGTAAGCACCACAAACATATTATCAGCATCGTTTGGAAGTGCAGTAATTAAAGCCTTCGCCCTTCGAATCTGTGCCACATCCAGCACCTCCTCGGAACTCGCATCGCCTTGCACATAAAGCAACGATGGATCTTCAAGTATCCTGGCCACCACATTGTCGCGTTTTTCCAAAATCACGAACTTTTCGCCATGCTCCTTTAATTCGACGCAGGCCTGATAACCGTTCCTACCGTATCCGCATACGATAATATGGTCTTCGAGTTTTACTATCTTCTTCTTCAACTGATAATGTTTATACGATTGTTGCAATGCGCCTTCTACCACCAAGCGGGTAACAGAAGTAATAACATAACCAAATATACCTAAACTAAATATAATAAGCAGGACCGTGAAAAGCTTACCTCCATCCGACAGTGGAAATACTTCCCTAAAACCAACGGTTGAAACAGTAATCATGGTCATATACAAGGCGTCGACGAACGAATAATTTTCGATCATTATAAAACCGACACTTCCTATCAAAACAATTAGAAGTAATGCCGTTACCCCGTATGCTATGGTTCTAAAATTTTCTAAATATGGTGTTAATTGCTTCACTCGTTGTTTTTTATTGCCAAAACCTTGTGCCCGATTCTACATCTCAAGCATTTCTTCAATTTGCAATAATTATTCGACAAATATATTAAAGCTTGTGAATCTCCGGCATTATTCGCCAAAATTTCCTGCTCTTCCCACTTCTCCAACAAAGCATTTTTTTCAGGTTTTATCATAGACAACCAGTCCAATGCTTTTTGTACATACCCGTCATCTCCGCCCATTTTACCATAGGCAAACAAATATGGCACAATAGTATTAATAATAATTAGATTTTTTGAATTAGCACCTAAATTCTTATTTCTTTTAGCAGATTTTTTTTGAATCGTATAATGATGTTGCCAATATTCCGATACACCCACTTCCATGATTTCTTCAACTACTTTAATATCTGGCTCATTTATCAGTAGCCCGAACACGCCCTTTAATTTTATCAGTAAAGAGGAAAGTTGAGCTAGTCGGATAGTTGGGAAATTGGAAGGTCGCAATCTCAAAAATTTCCACAAGTGGTTCTCAATTGGATGAAGATTGTGTTTGTTTTTTAAAAATTCGTAATCTCTCACCAAGTTATTGATATACCCATCCTCTTTGGCTTCCACCAAAAATCCGGCTTGCCCAAACAATAACGCCTCTACCAATTGCCGGCAATCACTATATTTAAGCAATATATTTAATGGTAAAGATTGTGCCAGAAGTTCAAATGGGTCGCCATTAACGCCAAAACCAAAACTACGGAAGAGTAATCTATAAAATGTTTCATCCCAATTTTGGGTGGTTCTTTTTAAGATACGCTGAATATCGATCATTTTATGCTCCAACCGTTCCACCAGGATACGCTGAAGCCACAAGGAAATTTCAAATGAGTTTACTTCTTTAAGTTTATCGGCACAGCCAAGCCAATGTTGACTGTTTTTAAGTTGCAAATATTCACTGAACAAGCTGGGCGGATATGAGATTTTCAATACCGGAATATCCTGTCCGTTGGTTCTGGCAATTTTAACATCATCGTATTCTACCACGTGTAAAATTACATTATCGTAAGCCTTATCTTTTTGATGATTGTGTTCTGTCCAGTCGGAGGCATATGTATGTACTTCCACATTGCCTGCCCAAAGGGTTTCCCCAATCTTTATCTTGGCATTAAAAAAATCCGGGCCAGCATTTGCGTTGGGCTCTCCAGTATTGATAACTTCAATATTTAAGCCACATTGAGTTTTTAGTGGGATGTTATTATACATCTTATACTGCCATAAATAATGCAAAAATTCTTCGAGCATACTATTATATTGTTGGTTTGATAATGATTATCCACATAATTTACAAAATATTACTTTATCACTAAACATCCGCTTCTACTTTTGTCAATTTCTGCACATAACAATAATACCTGATCCCATCTAATAATTGTAATTTCGTCAAATTTTTCACCATACATTTTTATTTCGGCAATATTTCCCTTAATATACGTAAAATAAGAGCTGAAGGCATCGAATGCCTGCCTGATACTGTCCGTTGGATCGCAAACCAGAATTACTCTTTTTTGTTGATATAAAAGCCGCAACTTTCTAATTCATTGACAAAATGAAACTCAAAAAGAAAGCAACATATTTGAACAACCTTTTAGATGATTTGAGAGCCGAATTTGTTGGTTCATGGTTACTTCAGGAAGACATTCCCCTGAAAAACATATTGGCCTCCAGAAAAGGCATATCTAAAAGGAAATGGTCAAGCGATATCCATAATGTAACAGTAACGGAGTTCAAAAATAACCAAGAAGCCCTAAATATATCTATCAACAGACCGGGCATTTACGATGTCTTACCCGAGGAAATGTTTCATGACCTGCACGGAGCCCAATTGGAATCGGGTAAGGAGATGGCCCGGGATTCGATGAAACAGAAAAATATCGAAAAGGAAGCCCGTTCATTTTTCGGTCCACTTGAAAACGAATTGTTTTTATTCTCGGTTTTATTGGCCGACAAAGAATCTCAATTACATAGTAAAATATCCAGTGATTTTGTAAATGGTTTATCAACCGATTTTTGGAATACAGGCGAACAGATTCCATTAAAATATATCGAAAAATTCAACAAACTATTAACCTTTGCCAGTCAAATCACAGGAAACCCGGAGCTGTCAGCCCATTGCTTAGAATATATACTGGAGGAGAAAATAAAAATTAGTTATCATCCAAAACCTCATGTAGAAGAACTTAAGTTAGAAGATAGTTTTAAAATGGGGGAAAGCACCCTGGGTGAGGATTCTGTTTTAACCTCATCCTTAAAAAACGATATGGGTACATTATCCATTTCCATTGGCCCGCTAAAAAACACGTCTCCTGCCGATTATATAGTAGGTGGTGAAGCCCGGGATTTACTGGATGGTTTTAACGAGTATTTTGTGCCTGTTGAACTGGATCAAGAACTGAAAATTTTATTGGATGAAAAGGACAATAGCTTTGTTATAACTGATGAATCGGAAACCGAAAATATTTACCTTGGATATAACACGGTAATATAAGTACAAATAACACATCTCAAAAATTCGATCAGCATGCCAACTAAAATAGAACACTTTAACGTAAACTGGATGACCGGGATGAAAATCAACCGGGACCATTTTATTCAGCAGGAGAATGCTTTCAAAGACCATTTAAAGGATGCTTATTCCATTGGTTTAAACAATAAAAACTACGGATTGCTTCCTTTGGATATACCCAATGAAGAATCGTACAAAGTAGAAATCACGCTTGATAACGAGAACTTTCTGAAGGTTAAGATTTTTCAATACCGATCCGTTAGTCAAGGTGGAGGAAGGGTTGAAATTCTTAAAGATCACTTACTGCCGGAGTTTAAATTAGATTTGAGTACAGAGATAGGTTCCGTTTCCGATAGCAAGGACAACGGTTACTTTGTCGTGTTATCCATGAATTTATTTGAACGCCAGAACTTTGGTGAGTTAAAAACCGACGAAGAACCACCACGTTTCCCCTATATTATTCCAGAATACAAAGTACATCTTATTTCCGAAGATCAGATTCAGAGCGATTCTTATCAACCTTTCACATTCTTTATGGGTAAGCTGTATGTTAAAGGGGATAAAATAGAAATTTACGATAATTACATCCCCCCATGTATGAGAATCAGCAGTCATACTGCTCTCATTTCATTTTTAATCGGTATCATTAAACAGTACGATCAAATAGAATCCAACCTGGTCAGTATCATTCGAAAAATTAAGGAAAAACAACAGGATACCACATTGGCTCAATCAGTACTTACCCTATCTGAAGACCTGTTAAAGTATATTTCGCATAATCATGTGCGCTTGCAATGGGAAATGAACGACCTGCCCCTTGTTTATCTTTTGCAATATATTGCTACAACCGCCCATGTTATAAAAAATGCCATTGATACAAAAACAGCCTCCGACAAGGAGGAGCTATTGAATTATTTCACAGGCTGGACGGAATTAAAACAAGGAGATTTTGAAAAGCTAATAAAGTATTGCATCAACTTTAATTATCAACATTTTAACATTCAATACAGCGTAGAACAATTCAGTGAATTTATGCAGGTGATTTCTCTGCTTTTCAAAAAGCTGGAATCGTTGACTTACATCGGAAAAAAGAAAGAAACCAACATCTTTGTCAAGGAGCAAAAAACCAAGCGCAGCTTTTTGGCCGATTAATTCAGGAACTAAACAGTTATAAGCATGCCGGAATATTTAGACATCCCATTAGCTTTGGGGGCTATCAAACAACAACAGGAAATTCCGAGGATCGACATTAAAAAATCGATTCATAATATGATACACCTCATTATCACCTCGGCATACGAGGAGGTAAAACACGACCATAATTTTGGAACCGAAATTTGGGATTATGATTTTGAGAACACGTTGAATTATTATTTTTTAAAAGATGATTTAAGAATCTCAATTTGCGATTCGATTACTGACAATGAAAAAAGACTGGCCAACGTTAATGTTAAATTGCAAATAGACCAGGTAGAATCCGGAGGTAAAGTTCAGAATATACGAATTAAAACCAGATTGATTATTGAGATTTCGGGCATCATTCAAAAAACAAATGAAATACTTGAACATAGAGAGACTTTTTATATTGGCCCACTCTCCTATTAACGAAAAAATCAATTTATGACCATCGATTCAATAGATTCAATAAAAAGAAGAATGATCAGGAATGCATCCCGAATGTGGGGATATCGGGATGCACAAGACATCAATTCCTTTGATCCTGTGCTGGGTTTGATTTTTGGCGCTGTTGCCGACGAACTGCATCAGATTTCTTCTGAAATAAATCAAACGGAAGGACGGATCGTTGAAAAATTGCTCGAACTAATATATTCTCAACATATTTACTCTCATTTTCCGGCTCATGCTATCGCGCATGCGGCTCCAACTTCCGCATCAGTATTGATTAACGAAAACTATCGTTTCTTTTATAGTAAACATATCTATAATCAGGAGAACAAAGAACTGGAGGACAAGAAAAAAATCTTTTTCACACCCACCCAAGAACACAAACTAATTAACAGTAAGTTAAAATATTTACTTACCCACAAGCACCTTTACGAAACAGAAGGGCAATATAAGGATATAGTTGCAGACATTCCTACAACCGGAAGTACTAACCAATCATCGGTTTTTCTGGGATTGCAAGTCTCACCATCTGTTCAGGAACTGGATGGGTTATCATTTTATTTTTCGTTTAAAAGTTTGCGTTCGGATGCATTTTTCTTTCAGGCACTAAGTGCGGCAAAATGGAAAATTAACCAGAAGCAAGTAAGTTTTAATAACGGATTCTATTCCGCAGGAAATGACAAAGATGAATCCATTCAGGATTATGCCAACAGAAGCAACAATATATCCACCAACTGCTGTAACCACGTTAAAGAGTTATATCAAAGGAAATTTATGACATTGGATGATATTGGTTTTAAGCGGGAAACTTTTACGTCCGGTAATTTCTGCCCGGTTTCTAAATCCATTCTCGATAACTATAACGACATGGATCTGGAAGATATTGTTTGGATTGAGATTCAGTTTTCACAACCTCTTGGGAAAGAGCTCATCAACGACCTGAGCATCACATCGAATTGTTTTCCGGTAATCAATAGAGAACTGAACGAGATTACTCATATGGCAACAAATGGACATACTGTAATTCCTTTATTTACCGATGACCTATTTTTTGATATAAAAAAAGTTTCAGACACCTCGAATGTTGAATACCTTTCAAAATCATCGCTGAACAACAGTAGTCAACCTTCCTATATTATTAGACAAGGAGGAGTAGGCCGCTTCGATTCGCGTGACGTGAATGAGATCATAAAAGACCTGATTATCCAAACGAAAAATGAAGCGGCAGCGTTTGCTGTTTTAGGAGGTGATTTATTAACAAATGAACTCAAGCAATTGAATCAAATTATATCGAGAATCAACAAAAGATTAGTAGATACCAGTAATAATTCCGACAAAAATTCATATCTGGTGTTTGATGCTGGTTTGAAGAACGAAAGGCTTAGTGTTGAGTATTGGTCTATCGCAGGAGAAATAGCCAACAACATTAAACCGGGTTCTAAACTTTCATTGGACAAAGGTTTCGATGTGGACGATAATAGCATCATGTTGGTGAGCCAAACTGCCGGAGGTCGACAAAAACTTTCAAGGGAAGACAAGATTAACACACTCAGACGAGATTTGTTATCTGGAGGAAAGGTGGTTACCAAAGGAGATATAAAAGCACTTTGCAGGGAAATATTTAGCAATTCACTGGAAAATATTCGTATTGAAAAAGGAGTAAGTATGGACTCTTCGCCCCATAAAGGCTATTGCCGTACATTAGATATTCGCTTATCTTTAAAAGAGGAGTCAGGGAGAACCATATCGGAATACAAACATATGGCGGAGGAACTTGTTTTACGATTAAGAAATGAATCGATGAACCTATTGCCGTACAGAATATATATTGACGATACCCTCATAGGTCAAACAATTTAAATACAATTATTAAAGAAAATTATCACCTGATATCGACACGTAATTAGTTGTAATAAGAACCTTACACCATTAAGCATGAAAAATTTAATTTTCGCAACTTCCATCTTATTCATTTTGATTTGCAGTATCGTAAACATGACGGCCCAAAGCACTCAGGCCATTAATGTCCGCACAACCGTTTCTGAAGATAAAAAACTATTTATTAACTACGGTTTAAAAGCCGAAGAAGGAATAGAAAGTTACACGGTTAAGTTAAAATTCAGCTACGAGGGACGTGAGTTTGAGCCGGACCTGAATAATTTGTATGGCGATTATGGTGAAAAAGTACTAGCAGGCAACAATATCGTTTACTGGAATTACGCCAACGAATTTTTACAAGACATCAACAAAGTAAAAGTAGAGGTCTTGATTCACGAAACCAGGGCACCGCAAGCCATTGCCACCATAATATCAACAAGCAACAACAAATATGCACCTTGCGAAGTAAAGTTTGAAAATAAATCAACCGACGCAAATATATACGACTGGGATTTTGGGGATCCTTCATCCGGGGCAAGTAATACATCAACTGAATCCTCACCAACACACATTTATAATAAAGGAGGTATTTATACGGTTATTTTAACTGCTACCAATACCTTATCTCAGCTCGAGAGTAAGTTTTATCAGAGCATCGAAATTCTTGAGCACGAAAAAACAAATGCAGACTTTGAGATTGTTGGCGCCAACACCTTCCCGCCTGCCAAAGTGGAATTCAAAAACCTTTCTAGCAATGCCAATAAATTTACCTGGGATTTTGGCGACAGAGATTCTAAAACCAACAATAAATCGAGCGAACTAAACCCTGTACACAGATACTCCCAGCCAGGAAGCTACAGAGTATTGTTAACGGCCTTCAATACATTCAGCGGAATACCCGACACCATTTCAAAGGTTGTTGTCATACATCCACGGGAACTTCCCCCGGTAAAGTTTTCTTATGTAACTTCGGGTGAAACAGCACCAGCTACCGTTAATTTTAATAATCTGACAAAGAATGCTCCATTGCTTAAATGGGATTTCGGAGATCCTTCTTCGGGAAAATCCAATAGTTCAAGAGAGAAAAAGCCGACCCACATTTATAAAAATCCGGGCGAATATATTGTTACCTTGGAAACATTCAACTTGCTGCTTAAAAAATTAGGAAGTACCAGGGATACATTAACGTTTAAAGCCAAGGTAAAATCACCCAAAGCATTGTTTACGATAGACAATAACAACGCATATGCTCCGGCAACGATTCTGTTCACAAACAAATCGACAGATGCCACTTCGTATTTATGGACTTTTGGTGATTCAAACCCGGAATATTCAAACACTTCGACCAAAGAGAACCCGATGCACACCTATTTTAAAGCCGGGACTTACAAGGTAGTGCTGGAAGCTACCAACGACGAACTCGATGAAAAAAGTGTGTATTCCGCAGATGTAATTATACGTAAGGTGCCCAATGAATAAAGGTATGCAATAAACGGTATAAAAAGACAAAGGCGCATTTTGATTAAGTAATCGGTAATATCATTCTAATATTTATTAGCATAAATATAACCATCTAGTATTACTGATTTCTAAGCCTTTCGATCTCCTTTTTCAAAGCACGATTCTCCATGTCGCTTATCGCCAAGCGCTCCTCAGCTTTTTTAACCAGTTTCTTGTATTTTTCGCAGTCTTTGCCAGAGGCGCCCCCCAAAGCTCGCACCTCATTCTTTAAGGCTCTGTTTTCCTGTTCCAGCTGCCGCAGTTCTACCTCCATTTCTTCGTTATCACTTGTTCCTTCACTTAACTCCACCTGCTTATTATAAGCGATCTGCAAATCCGATAAAGATTGTATAATATTTTTATATAATATTGTGTCCGGCGATTCAATTTCCCGGATTTGACTTTTGCTGTTACTTAAGATCGCGCCAATATCACTGTTCAGCACCTCAATATTTTCATCATCTTGCTTATGCGTTGGAATTTTTGCGAGCTTATTACTGGCTTGCGCAACGTCTGGTGTGAATACTTCTCGCTGAAATTGCAGACTCTTTTCTAGTTTTTGTAGTTTCCTGGTCGACATTGAGTTCGAAACCTGTGGCGACTTCATGGTTGTAAAGGCCAGCAATACTGCAATAATAAGTGAAACAGCAAAAAGTCCCACCACTTTATAAATGGCCTTGGTTCTTTCTTTAACGTTTAGTGGCTTCATGACATAGGCTTTAAATGATTGTTAACCCGCATACAAATTAACTCATCGTTTTCGATAATATGGTTGCCATAGATGGTATCATCAGGATCCATGGCTTCTTTGATTTTGAAAAATTTGTTTTTCAGCTTAAAAAACACCCATTCAATGGGTTCCTGACTCTCGCTAACATAGGATATCCCTTCTTCCGGATGACGACTGTTATAATCGTTGATAAAAAAGTAAAATAAACGGCCTAATGGCATAGCTACCGGAGCTTTAGCCCTAAATGTGGTATATTCCGTATCATCCTCATTTTTCCGAAACACAAAACTGATGACCACGGGATGCTCCATCTCTTTATCACTTGGATCCTCTATATTCTCATTTAACGGATATTGCCAGGTTTTAAATTCTTTAGCCGGTATTTCCATAAACTTATTAACGGTTTGATTCAATAAAGTAGGAATCAAAAACCAGAGTAGAGAAAGATACCAAACAATAGGAACTACCGAATTTACCACATAAGAGAATGAAAGGCCAGAAAAGAATTGTGCAAACAGAAGTACACATAACAAAAGTACAATCTGTATATTAAAGCTTAGCTTATCGTACCAAGGTAAAAAATTAATGTATAAACGAATATGCAATATACCTAGAACAACTATTAATACCTGCGCTATCACCAAAGCCAAAATCTCGTTACTTTTCAACCCCGTTGCAAGTAATAATGTACTTAATGCCATACTAAGAGAAAGCCCAAGCACATACAATAAGCCTGTAAGGCCAAACTTTTTAAGTGCGCTTACTTTTTTGTATAAAAAAAACAAGATGCTTGCCCCAGCAATCAGGCTTGTAAACTTTATGGCTAAACTGGCTCCGCTCATAGAATTTTAGATAAAATGTCATTTCTCTAAAATAAGAAAGAATCGCTTATCTTCCTAATCTTAATATTATTACTTATCAAAAAGAGGCTTCTCAAAATAAGGAGGCCACTGAACCCCCCGTAAATTTCCATCGGGTTAAAAATAGATGAGGTTGTAGCAGGAGTATTTCACATATTTCTGACTACAACTTCATTTTTTGACATAAATTTTGGATGCGCGAATTCGACCATATCGAGATATTACAGGGTATGTTTTGCTTTTAGCCCCTTCTTTATAACAACCTTGTCTTTTTGAACATGTTTTACATTTATTGTTATCGAAATAATAAAAGTATGCCTGATTTGTGTCAACTCCTTTCTTCCCTTGCTTTGCTCGTCTTATTGCCATATGTCCTGCGGGGCAAACAAACATACCTGCATCTTTATTAAACTCAAACTCACCTTCTTTTTTTCTTGCCCCTTTGCGAACACTGGTTTTAGTTTTGCGAATACTTTAATGTTTTGCGTTTTTGCGTTTTTGAGATTCCCTTTTCCTGAATACGCCCCATCTCCAATTATGATATCAATTTTCATCCCATTTTTCTGACTTAGTTCAATGAGTTCCGGTAAGTGATGACCATCGCCCTTTTCCCCAGAGGTAACATGCTCTTCTGTAACAGCAAGATGAGTCTTATAGCCAAAGGATGAGGAAT
The DNA here is from genome assembly GCF_052400645.1 of Saccharicrinis sp. GN24d3. Lineage (NCBI taxonomy): Bacteria > Pseudomonadati > Bacteroidota > Bacteroidia > Marinilabiliales > Marinilabiliaceae > Saccharicrinis > Saccharicrinis sp. GN24d3. The sequence continues at coordinate 233,062 of NZ_JBQTGI010000011.1, read as the reverse complement.
CTTCATCTGTTGTATAAACAGTTTACGAAGAAGTTTTGCTCGTTCTTTCAAAACTTCAACAGCTGATATGGGATTGTTGTTGTACGCGCAGATAATCATTCCTTTATAAACCCTAAGATACAAAAAGCAGCAGGCCAAAAATATTTTCTTCGATTTGCTGCTGTTTTTACTTTTTCAGTGGCCTCTAAATAAGACTGCCTCTTTTATTTTTTATATTTACCTGCAATTAAACCAGCTATGGGATAATTATTAGTTTATCTGATTGTGTAATGATTACAGATTCCTCATTTTTATAACCTCTGCTATCTACAGCATGTATATTAATTGTTCAAGCATTAAATCATATTAGGCATCAACCTCTTGAATACATTTTATAAAAAGTCTTTGTTCAAAATGTAAAAATCCACACTTAAATGATGTGACCTTGGGATAACCCTTTAAACGGGATAAATTACTTTTACCTCAAAGAGGGCTAAAGGTAAAGTCCCTTCTACCACCAGGCACAGCAGAGAAGCCACCGGAGTTGGTTGCCTTTACATTGTTTTGTCTTTTAAAGATTTCTTGCCATACTACAAATTAACCAAGTTTATATTGCTTACTGCTAATCAGGAACAAACAACACAGTTAGTGTACCATAAGTACTGATTGTACCATTTGAACATTGGCCTACTGCATAAAATGTTTTGCTCCCCGGAGCAACATTATAAACCTGAGTATGAGAAAAATTTCTTTTAATAATATCGGCGTTTCTGGCATGAATTACAACTTTTCCATTATCTGTGCCAACAGACGGAGTGTCGCTTGCAGATAGATTTAGGTGATAATTATAAATTAATAAATTACCCCCTCTCGGACAATAACTATAACCATCAAAATGGACAATGGCTTTTCCTGGAACTGCGGGATTTATTGTAACCTGACCGAGATTAGTTTCATTGATAGCTGAAATTCCTGTTTTAATTACCCCCATATGCCCAATAATACCTTTTGAATCCGCCACAAATTCAACAGTAAGCCGTCCATATATCGAAGCAATACCATCTCCATCTGTCTCAACATAGTTGTGTGCAATTGCATAAAATGTATGGCTACCTGCACTAACATTATAAACCTGAGTATGTGAAAAGGGATCCTGGTCTATTTCGGTTGAGTATGCCTCTACCTCAACATGACCTTCGTTCGCACCCCAGTTTGGCGTGTTACTTGCCGCCAAAAATATTCGGTCTCCATAATCTGATCTACAATAACCATCAAAACGTACTATAACTTTTCCCGAAACTGTTGGATTAATGCTGACCTGTCCAACCGTTGTACTATTATTAACATCAATATTGTATTTATTAATATCAATATGATTTATAAATGTTAAAGAATTAGGAATGAATTGAACAGTCAGATTTCCATAAACCGAAACTATTCCATTCCCCTCTGACTGACCTGCAACATTACTAACTACAGCAACAGCGTAATAGGTATAATTTCCTGCATTAATATCATATACCCTTGTATGTGAGAATGAATTATTTCCTAATCGGGGATTACCAACAATATGTAGTGGACTGCTTGGAGTGGATTTCATTTGGACATGACCATTATTGGCACCCCAGTTTGGAGTATTACTTGCAGCCAACAGAATTCTATCACCATAATCTGAAATGCAATAACCATTAAAACGTACTATAACCTTACCTGAAACTGATGGATTAATTGAAACCTGTCCAAGGGTGGTTAAATTGTTTATATCAATATTGTTTTTTATGATGGATTCATGAACAACTAAATGTTTAGTTCCTTCTACTGATTGAGTTAACGTTACTATTTTTTCAACATCATCAAAATAAACACGGATGGCAGCAGTACGCGAATTTGCTGATACATTGGATGAATAACTCACTCTGAATGTGGTTTCATTAACCTTTGTGAGTGTTGTCCAACCCGCAGCATCTTCCAGTTCCCATGGTACATTCGAGTCCACATTAAAGGTCACACCCCCGGCATCTGAACTCACTTCTTGTGTTGCCGGAGTAATATTGATTACGGCTGCTCCAGTTCTAAAAGACTCAGCGTTTTCACTTTCAAAAGTTCCTGCATCATTAAAGGCGACTACTTTATATTCATATACTGTATTGTGATTTAGGTCGGTTATTTCAGCACTTACCTCCTGGGTGTTATTGCCATTTAGCGTTCCTTGATCAGCCGGAACTGTTTCCCACGCTGTTGCAGAAGTTTTTTTATATTTAAAAGTTACGGTTGTTGAAGATCCATTGGGATTTACCTCTCCATTTAGCACAGCACTGTTATAATTAATTTCGGTTGCAGGAAGTACTACCGCGGCAGCTTCAAACAGTGGGGTTTTAAATGCTGTCACTATATTACTTGTATTATCCCCGGCATAAGCATAAAGCTGATAACTGTGCAGTTGACCACCTGTTACATCATTATCCACCCAACTTGTAACTGTTTTACCCAATGTTGTTATAGCAGAATAAGTTCCTTCCCCTACTTTTCGTTCTAATTTAAAACCACTAATATTTTCCTCGGATTGCACCCAGGTAAGTTTCAAAACCTCGCCTTCTTGCACGACTTGAAAATTCGTAGGGGTCCATAATGCTTTATTAAATTCCGGATCAAATGGATTTTTCAATTCTTCTTTTTTGCATCCTGTCAATAAAGAAAACAAGATGCCAAAAAGTAGTATGACTATATTTAAATTTTTCATGGTTCCGCTTTTTAATCTTCTTTATTTTATAGTGTAGGTAATGCATAGTTGACCTCCATCGGAGGTAGGAACCAGGTTAAAACTAACCTTTTTGTCGGCCTTTGCTTGCTTTTTGGCCTGAATATAAACCTGAACGGCACAAAGCGCGGAAGCACCAAACGCTATAGGGGTTATGGCTTCATTGGCGTCAATCTTACTTCTGATATCGGCCGCATGGGTCGTTGCCGTTTTATAATCATCACGCAGTTTATTGGAATTTAGCATGGTATAAACACCTGTTCCAAAAGATGCAATACCGGCCGTTAACCAAATGTTCTTGTTGGTCTTATGTTTTAAGTATGCCGACTTTGATACCGTTGGCTTAACCTCCTTAGGCGTTTTTACTTTTCTTATGGGTTGTATCAGGATGACTTCCTTGCTCATCTTATCCGAGAAACCGCTTACAGAATTAGACACCGTTAATTCAACCAAATATTTCCCATCGTTAACATATTTATGTTCCGGATTTTCGAGGACAGAAACGTTATTGTATTTACCTGAACCCGGGTCCCCAAAATTCCAGGAATAAGAATCTGCATTAACAGAATTATTCTCGAATTTTATCGTCACCGGTACTTCCCGGTTATAGCCAACTACCATAAAATCTGCTTTTGTTGGACTATGCTCCTTGATGATAATGGTTTCATAAAAAGTATGCCGCAGATCTAATTTTGTATTGATAGCAGTTAAAGCGATGGTATGACTTCCCCCTTTTTTAAAAGTATGCACCGGGTCCTCCTCAAACGACTTGTTTTCGATTCCCGAGGATGGATCGCCAAAATCCCATTCATACCTATCAGCATTTTCTGAATGGTTAACAAAAACTATTTCACAGGGCGCATAGCTGTCATTACCCACACTCCCTTTCTTAAACATAGCTTTGGGCTCCTGCTCCCTGAAAGCAAAAACGGTTACCTTCACCTTGTTGATATCCCCCTTAAAATCATCGGAATAGTTCCAATAAATGATTTTGTTGCCTGGGGTCATCGCATGTCCATAATCGCCATAAATATTATTGGGATTGGTCTCAAGTTTCTTACCCTCATAGATAAAATCAAGATTAACTTTAAAGAACTTAGCGTCATCGTTTACCACGATATCATAATGGATAAACAATTTCTGTTCGCCTGAAACGGTAGTCTTTACATTGGAGGCATAATTATTCTGCCCATACGCATGCAAAAACGATAAAATCAGCAAGATTGCCGTTATTACTGTCCGGGATTTCATAAGTAGGGATTTATTTTGTTGTATAAGTAATTTACGAACAATTATGAAGTTAGTCAAGAAGCCACTATACCATATAAATGGGATATAGAGAGTTAAATCAAACCATAAGTAAACATCAACTTGGTCAATATGTAATTGAATAAAACATTAGGGCATAATAAAACCCTATTTAAAACGTAATTTCATTCCGTATTGACTTTTTTCAAAACCTAAACTAACTTTACTTTTTTGTCCCCATGGCTATACTAACACCTTTACACTATCCCACTCTCTATTTTTAATTATCAAAATTTGCGCAATGAGTTTAGAACAGGAAATAAAAAAAGACTTTGAGGAGCAAATGGCTTTTTTAAAGAAACAAAAAATGTCAACCAGAATTCGTTTCCATCATAAACGTGCAGGAGTTATTGGTTCATTATTATTTCTGGCTGATGTAGCAGAAAAAAATGAGAAGCTAGCATTATATGAAAGTTTGATTAAACATGCAAAATTTGCGAGAAATGCTATGGAAGAGCAGTATAAAGCAAGCTGGCTACATAATATGCGAGATGTTACAAAAATGCAATCGGCATTTTTGTGTGATATTTCATTGGGCTATAATGCTGCCAGAGAACAATACTCAAATTTAAGAATTAATCTGCCAGAAAAATTGTCAACCGGGAATGTTTGCAGCACGAAACCAGCAGTAAAAGCAGCCATCAATAAATTGATTGCCAAGCTTGTTGGAGAAGATTGATAAACATTTTATAATGAAAGAGTTTTTGACGCAGAAAGGTTTTCAGTTCCAAAGGGAAAAAGAATATCCAATCATAAAGTTCTGCATCCTATGCACTGAAAAATTTATTAATCCTGCTATATTCTAAAACCCTGACGCATGGTTTACTGATATCCAAGCATATGTCCCACCCTATCTTTTATATTCGGAAAAGATCCCCGTAACTGATTGTATATTTTATCTACTAATAAAAACAAAAACTGCTGGCGATATGGATCACTAAAATCATTATATGATATTACTTTTCGTTCCTCTTTATAGCCATTTGCGAGGCACCAATCACTTCTTTTTTTATATACCCTACGTACAACCTTGTCTTTTCCTTTGGATTGAGGATGAGTATATACAAACACGGTTAACCCCTTTATGCCAACTTTGTTAGTTTGTGCATAAGCCAGAAAAAGCAAGCTGTTGTTTGTTTTATTATAAGCCATGCACTTAACGAATCCTATGTTGACATCATTCTGTTTGCTCAGTGAACAAGTAATTTTTATGAGTATAGTTGGCATCTGGTAATCAATACCTCTTTCCCTGATATTCTTATTTAGTTGATATCCCTGCGCTTCAACAGTAGACGTAGCTTCTTGAGAGGACTCCAGTACAGTTACTTTGCCTAAATTATTAATTTCAAATCTCTCAATATCTTTATTAAACTCAAGAAAATTCCCTTCAACAGCTATGCTTATGGGTGGTTTAAAATCTTTGTTTCTTACCAACACATCTACCCTCCTGTCTTTGCTGATTAGTTCTCTGGATATAGGAATACCTTTTCTCGGCTGTCTGGCATCTGTTTCGCCAACAGACGATTCAAAAAACAACACAGATTTCAAACAGCCTTGTTTATGTTTGGCGCTGCTCTTTAAATTCAAAATGTAAGTTGTTACCCGGCTTTGTAAGTATGACTTAACAGCAAGAGCCCTTTTGTATCCCAATTTTTTATTCTGCCCCTCACCGCCCCTGTAGTCAGCTCCCCCAATTGCATCAACTTCCAACTTGAATCCATTTGTTAAAAGGTATCCAATATCCTTTGCTAACTTATCCAATTCTAATGTATCGTTAGCGCATACATTGTGATCATTCGTGGTAAAATATATGCTGGCCACTGTTAATGTTTTATTTAATCGGGAAAGATCTTTCATACGTAAAGGCCGAAAATATTTACTAATACCTTCTTTCTTTTTTTGGCCTTTTAATCCCGACCAATAGTACATATTCGAATTTCGATACTCTATGCCCATGTCCAAGCTATTAAGTAGAATAAAAAATGGCTATTGAAGATTAGCTTACTATCAAATTTACAACAATAGCATATGTAATTCAATAATCATGACACATTCATGGGAATAAACTCCTGAAAAACATCTATTTTAAGTTGACAAGCGACTGACTGCAGACTAACTTTGAAACAACACTCTATTACTTAAAGGTAGGAGAAAATAAGATGGCTGTAAGAAGAATTTTTCCAATGAGCAATAACTACTTCCAGGGAGTAGAACAGGGAATATGTACTGTTGCTTCCTTGCAGTGGGCATAAAAGTGGCTGATATTAGGTAGAGACATAGGCAGCTTTAACGGATTGCAGTTAACTGGACACAAAATGAATGCGTTAATGGCCGTTTGGCGCAGGTATGATAACGCCCCAGCTGCCCAAACGCAGGGGATGGGGCTTAGAATAGTGGGCAACGACCGTGTTGTTAACCAGTTTATTGATGTGCAACATTTTGTAAACCTGAGTGTATCCAAGAACAACACCTTGACCATTGAACCCTAATCCTTATTAACACCCAGGTAAAATAACGCTGCAATAAAGATGTGCCTGCTGCTTAATGAAAAATATCAAATATCCAGAAACAATTCTCAAAATGATTTACAAAATGGCAAAGCGCTATTACACGCCAGGTCTGGAGTTCTGCCCTTGGTACTATTGGAAAAAGAAAAACTCCAGACTGTTCCCTTCGTACATTCGCTCTTTGTTCCCTAAAGCAACTTCAAGGTGTTTGTTTGCGTCACCTATTGGTTGATTGTTAACGAGCTGAGGAACATATTCAAGCATGGATTCTTTAAGCCCTAATTTCTTTTTCCAACCGTAAAATGTCGATACCGTAAAGTTCTGATTGGTGCAAAAAACGCATACTCTTACTCCGGAATTTAAATATTCCTGATATAACTTCCGGAAATTTGATTCAATTATACGCATCGCTCTTGATGCAAATGTAAATGACAGAAACACTATCAAAAGAACGTATTAGACCGTATGGATGCCTTAAAAAAAGTTCATTTGTCATTAGGAGATATGGGGAAGAAAAGCTGGACTCCGGACGATTAGCCCTTGTCCATCAATCTTACATTGTCCATGTTTTAAACATTGACAAAATATCGGCAATCCTGGTATATATAACCCGGATTATGCATTAGAACTTCGTCGTGAACATTGAAAGTGCAATAAAACCAGACTTTACCGAAACGAGACATAGCATCGTTATGGTGAGTTGAAGTGAAGCAGCGGAGTGTCTTGTTTTAAAACAATTTCAATGTGTAATAGATTTTCTAATGCATATTGCGGGTTTAATAGGCGCAATAAAAGTATCTATAGAAAGATCTTACAACGAAGGATATAACAAGGTTTTTGTGGAAAGAGAGCAATAAAAAAACGTCCTGATTGAATCAAGACGTTTTTATATAAAAACTTTATTTAACCTGCCAATTATGCATCAATATTGGCGTAGGTAGCATTTTCTTCAATAAACTCTCTACGAGGTGGCACATCATCTCCCATTAACATTGAAAAAACCCTGTCCGCTTCTGCCGCACTTTCGATGCTAACCTGGCGTAATGTTCTTTGTTCGGGATTCATAGTCGTTTCCCAAAGCTGTTCGGCGTTCATCTCACCCAAACCTTTGTAACGCTGTATATGCACCGAATCTTCTTTTCCGCCACTAAACTTAGTGATAAATTCCTGTCGCTGTTGCTCGCTCCAACAGTATTCCTCATTTTTGCCTTTTTTACAAAGATATAAAGGAGGTGTAGCAATATACAAATATCCATTTTTAATTAAATCCTTCATAAAACGGAAGAAGAAGGTCATAATTAAAGTTGTAATATGGCTACCATCCACATCGGCATCGGTCATGATCACCACTTTGTGATATCTGAGTTTTTCAAGATTTAATGCTTTACTATCCTCCTCGGTTCCAATGGTAACCCCCAGAGCGGTAAATATATTCTTGATTTCGTCATTTTCGAACACCTTATGCTGAAGTGCTTTTTCCACGTTAAGAATTTTACCTCTTAACGGCAAGATGGCCTGAAATCGTCGGTTACGTCCTTGCTTGGCCGTTCCACCTGCCGAATCTCCCTCTACCAGAAATACTTCACAATTTGCAGGGTCCTTATCTGAACAATCCGACAATTTACCTGGCAAACCTCCTCCGGACATGACCGTTTTACGCTGCACCATTTCGCGAGCCTTACGGGCAGCATGACGGGCAGTAGCCGCCAGAATCACCTTATTGACAATCACCTTGGCATCTTTGGGATTCTCTTCCAAATAATGGGTTAAAGCAGTACTTACCGCCTGGTCAACCGCCAGACTCACCTCTGAGTTACCCAACTTGGTTTTGGTTTGCCCTTCGAACTGAGGTTCTTGCACTTTAACCGAAATTACAGCAGTTAATCCCTCGCGGAAGTCATCCCCGGCAATATCAAACTTAAGCTTGGATAACATTCCTGATTTATCTGCCCAAGTTTTTAAAGTACGGGTTAACCCCCTGCGGAAACCGGTAAGGTGGGTACCCCCTTCAATGGTGTTAATATTATTCACATAAGAATAAACGTTCTCACCAAAGGAAGTGTTGTACTGAATAGCCAACTCAACCGGAACGTCATTTTTCTCGGTTGTGATATGAATTACATTCTCAGTCAGTTTTTCCCGGGTTTCATCAATAAACTCAACAAACTCCTCCAAACCTCGCTCCGAATAGAACTCTTCGGACTTCTGATTTCCTTCTTCATCCAGCTCACGTTCATCAATCAGGTAAATTTTTATTCCCTTGTTCAAGTACGCTAGTTCCCTTAAACGATTGGCAAGGATGGAATATTTATATTCGGTGGTATTAAAGATGGAACCATCCGGGGTAAAAATAATCTTAGTTCCTGTCACATCGGTTGTTCCCAACTCCTTAATTTCTCCTTGCGGGATACCAATACAATATTCCTGCTGATATATTTTACCATCTCGGTGAACCTCAGCTTTAAGATTGCTTGAAAGTGCGTTCACACAGGATACCCCCACACCATGTAAACCTCCGGATACTTTATAAGAATCCTTATCGAATTTACCTCCGGCGTGTAATACCGTCATTACAACCTCCAATGCCGATTTGCCTTCTTTTTCGTGGTAGTCCACCGGGATTCCACGACCGTTATCCTTAACCGAAATTGAGTTATCTTCTTGAATTATTACTTCGATGGTATCACAGTGACCGGCCAAAGCCTCATCAATGGAGTTATCCACAACCTCGTAAACCAAGTGGTGCAAACCCTTTACACCAACATCTCCAATATACATGGCAGGTCGTTTACGAACCGCCTCTAATCCTTCCAGTACGGTAATACTATTGGCTGAGTAACCGTTTTCCTGATTCTGGTTGTTTTCGTCAATAATTTCTTCGCTCATCAATTATAGATTTCTCGTATGAAAACTTTTTCTTTATTATGCTTTTACAAAGGATATTATGCCATTTGCAAAGCCCTACAAAGATAACAAAAATAGTGGCTCAAAAAAGCAGTTAAGGCATGTTTTTATTAACATTGTATCTAACTATATATCTGTGCATTATAAAAATTTTAACAGCTATATTTTCTGACCTTGAAAATATCTAATAAATCCAAGTTAAATTCCTTTCAAAAAGTAGGTGGGGAAGATACATTAAAATGGTAATTTAGAAACCTTACAATAGTGCATTGAATATTTTCGATCCTTAATTGAAAACTCCTTCTTACACGCGATAAAACTACTCAGTAACCTCGGCTATTGAGCTACTTACATCGTAAATATAGTCCCCCATTTTTTCAGATTCCGAGAAAATATCTTTGTAAAGGGTACCAATACTATATGAATACTTTTCAGTTTCGATATTTCGTACGTGATCTTTCCTTAACCTATTGCGGCACTCATTAATTTCGTTCTCAATTTTTTTGGCATCCGCTTTTTTAACACCACCATTTGTCATATTCAGATTTTCGATCATTTTATCCATTGCTTTCTCAATGAGAGAGAACATCGATTCTAATTCCGATTTCATTTCGGCAGTAAATGGCGTATTGTTTTCACGTGCTCGGGCAATGGCACATGCAATATGCACACAGGAATCCCCAACACTTTCAATTTCATCGATTACACGAAACATGGAGCTTACCCTTTTGGCCGATCTCTTACTTAATTCACCTTCCGCGACTTTGGTTAAATATTTTGCGATAGAAACTTCCATTTCATCACTTTTCACCTCACCATTCTTAACTTTGTCAAGCTGCTTTAAAAACTTGCGATCTTTGGTTTCGTTCAGCATATTTCCCAGTCTTTTGAAAAGCTTCTTGGTTTGTTGGGCATATAGAACAATTTCCTTTTTTGCCTGCAACACGGATAATTCACTGGTACTTAGCATACCAAATTTAATGTACTTCAGCCTAAACTCATCGTCTTCTTCTTGATCCGGAACAATCCTTTTAACCAGGTTAACCAAATACTTTACAAACCAAATCTGAATCAGTACATTAAAAACATTAAAAAAGGTGTGAAATAACGACAGGGCTACAGGCACTGCACCTGCACTTGTAAATGCGGATTTACCCGAAAAAGTTTGTGCAATTGAATCGACCCCCTTTAAGAAAAATGGAAATATCATTAACACCCAAACAACACCTACCACATTAAACACAAGGTGAAGTCGTGCCGCCTTTTTAGCTGTTGAGTTGGCAACCATGGCTGCAAGATTGGCGGTAATAGTGGTCCCAATGTTTTCGCCCAAAACCATGGCAGCTGCACTATCAAAACTGATCCAACCATTATTACACATCACAAGAGTTAATGCCATAGTGGCACTCGATGACTGTATTATAACTGTTAACAAAGTACCTATAGCCAGAAATATCAAATGCGAACCAAACCCCATCTCGGTAAAATTCTTTAAGAACTCAAGCACCTCGGGATGATCACCAATATTAGGGACACTCGACTTTAAACTCTCCAGGCCGACAAACAACAGTGCAAAACCAAGTAATACCTGCCCCCAGGATTGATTGCGGGTTTTTTTAGAAAAAACCAAAGGAAAGCCTATTCCAATAATGGGATAGGCCAAAATGCTCATTTTTACTTTAAAACCCAGGATTGAAATAATCCACGCCGTGACGGTAGTTCCAATATTAGCACCCATGATCACCCCTGCTGATTCGGACAGGGTAAGCAATCCAGCATTGACAAAGCTCACAATCATTACCGTAGTAGCACTTGACGATTGAATGATAGCCGTAATTGACAACCCAGTAAGAACACCCGTGACTCTGTTCGATGTCATGGCAGCTAAAAAGCCTCTGAGTTTACTGCCTGCTACTTTTTGAAGTGCTTCACTCATCAGTTTCATCCCATATAGAAATAAACCGAGTGATCCGATTAAGGTAAGAAAGTCGAGAATTGTGTAGTTCATTTTCGCAATTTTGTCGATGCGAAATTAACCATTATTACAAAAAAACAAAATCTCAAAACCTATCTATTAATCCCAAAACTGGTTTTGACCCTTAACTGCTTCTACAAGCAGTAATTATTCGTACACATATAGGAATAAGTTTTGTCTGGTTTTAATATAAATCAACAATCCTTTGACAAAACAGTATTCTCAGGTCAAGTGTTACACAGTATTTAATATTAAGTTGTAACTACTACTTCACTAAAAAGAATACCCTACACCGGCCCTCATATTTAAACCTTGCAACGGATAACCATTATATTGGTAATACTTGGCAATAAGCAGGTTGTTTACATTGGCAAACAGTGTCCATTTTGAGCTCATATAGTAGTTTACTCCGAGATTTAGATCGACAACACCTTTTAGCTCCTTTTCGGAGCCGTTTGTTACATCCAAAGCATATTTTCTACCGATAGAATACAGGCCAAGGTTAACCCATAAATCCTCCATTAACTCATAGTTGGCAGATACTCCCAGCTCCATTTCCGGCTTATGCCAGGCCTGCTTAAGGTTATCCATGTTCCAACCGTTGTATTTTCCTTTTAAAAGGAGGTTGAAGCCGGATGATGGTTCGTATTTCAACTCACCCGAAACACTCAACAGGTTACCATCATCGTATACAACGTCGAATATATTAGACTGATACATTTGCCCTGAAGCAGATGACAAAGGGCTGGTGTCGGAATAAGAGCGGTTCACAAAAAAATGTTCATTATCGAAAGTAGAATAGTCCAAACGGGCGGTAAAGCTTGTCTGTGAGCTAAAGTTCCCGCGTAATCCCCCAAACAAGTGGATACCATGAAAACTATTCTTAACATTTTGGTCGGCTGAAACAAATCTGTTTTCGCGCTGTACTCTTTCATAATTATTCACGTAGTAATCGCCTTTGATCCCGGCAAATGCAGTTACAATGCCTTCGGCAATTTCCAAATCGGCCTCTAAGTGCGGTGCCACATTAAAGTCATCGTCCTGCCCGCCTAACTGGGCAAAAATATCCAAACCCACTTTTACGTTAGCCCCTTCAAACTGGAAACCAAGCGCCGGTGATAAGTTTACCACCGTCATATTTCTGTCTAAGAATTGATAAAGCGGAGAAATAGAATCGGGTACTGAAGTTCCGTAATAATCGAAACCACCGATTACATCTATAAACATATCATTTATAAAACCACGAACCTTACCGTTTAAGCCAAAATGGTTTTCCTTAACACCAGTCACATTACTAAATGTCCCGAATGTAAAGTTGGCATCAAAAGGTGTAGCAGAATCGTCCAAAACTTTATTGTTTAAACCCACTGTTAAATCAAACGAACTCAATCGCTGCCTTTCATCCACCATTAAGTCTTCGCCTAAAACAGGTGTCATCGAATACGGGTACCCATAATAGTCAATCGTTTCATCCAAATTTTGATAACCGTAATAATGATAGATATTATGCAAGAAATCAGCATCGATGGAAAGCGTATAATCTTTCCAAAACCTGCGGAAATAAACCGATGCCCAAGTATCGTGAAAAGGTGCATCCACTTTTGAATCATCCTCGAGCTTTACATCGCCTCCCGAGCTTATATGTCCTAAATTTAAGCCAACGGCAAATTCCTCTGAACGAAGCAGGTTGTAATTTAGCTCTCCGAACAACGTCACGTAATTTCCCAAACCGCCTTTTACATACGATTTATCCAAAACCGTTTTACGTTCCGGCGTTAATCGCGCCGCTGAAATAGGCTCCACAGCTAAACCTGCGGACATTGCCTTTGAGAGGATGTTATAGGAGAAATTAGGATCAAAACTCGCTTCATCCACCTCATTTACAGGCAGCTCATTAATTTTATACGCGTCGGATATTATGGGATTGTATTCTCTTACTACCTTCACGTCCTTGTTCAATTCCTGCCCGTTTACGGACAGGGTGCCAAGAACCGAAATAGCTAGTAAGGATATTTTATTGATATGCTTCATTTTAACCATATTAATCAAATTCAAGATGCAGTACCTTTCCTCTAATATTCTACCCTTTTTTCAAGAATATTAGGATTAAGCTACGTAAACAAAAAAATTTTAATTTATTGTAATTTGCCCATTAAAAAGACAAAGTTGTAAAAGATATTTAAGTCAAAAAAAGTATTGAAAAATTTTGCCCACTAACCGAGATAAGTTAAAACCCTTTGGATTTCGGCTTATTCTAGTTCGGTTTATTACTGGATATTTAAAGAATCTGCCGACTCTTCCGCCGTTGATACGGCCATTTTCTTTTCGAGGCTGGCCAACCGTTTCGCTACCATACCCTGAACATCATCTTCACCTTTATAATTTTCGGTAATACTTTGCAGGTACTGTTTGGCCTGGAAATATTCCCCGCTGGACTCATAAACATCCGCCAACACAATAAAGCTCCTTGCCAACCAATATTGATGCGAGGTGCCTTTGTTAGCAAAGTCAAAAACCTCATCCTCGGCTTTTTTCTTATCTCCGGTATCGTAATAATGTTGCGTGATTAAATATTTGGATTCAGCACCTTCGGCGCTTTGCGGGTTTTTGGCCAATATCATATATTCTGCCATGGCGTTTTCAGTATCCCCTTTCATCATATGTGCGCCTGCTTTAATAAATCGGGCTTCACGGACAATTTCACCGGCAACTTTAGGGTCATCCAATACCGTTTGGGCCGCTTCTATCGAATTATCAGCATCCGTCAGTTTTGCATAACATCGCAACATTCCTATCCTGGCCTCCATCTGGTTGGCTTGAATTTCAGCCACTTGCTCCAGCTCCCGGAAGTTCTTGAGTGCCTCCCGATAACTGTTCATGGCATAATTGATTTCTCCCGACCGAATCAATGCATCTTCGGTAAAAATATTTTTCCCGCGTGAGGTAACATAGCGGTATGCTTTTAAGGCATCGGTTTTATCACCTTGCTTATACAAACAATCGGCCATATAGTAATTTGCATTAAGCACAAACAGTCCTTGCGGATACCTCTTTAAGTATTGTTTAAAATTTTTAATCGCTATATCGCACTTGGCCTCCATATAATAACGTTCTGCCGAAACATAACTGAGCGAATCTTGCTCATGTTCATCCACCCGTGCAAAACTTCCCAGTGTTTTGGTATACCTGACATAACCATCCAAATCGTTTCGGTCCATATAAATGTTACGTATTCCCAGCAAGGATTCCGTAGATTCCTGTGTGCCGGGAAACTCGTTTACCACACGTTTGTAGAAAGCCATGGAATTGTCGTAATCGTTGGCATTATAATAAACCAAGCCCAATTGTAGCATGGCCTTTTTGGCATAACTGCTGATAGGATATTTCTCTTTTATCGTTTTATAACTTTTTATGGCATTGTCCAAATCGTTCAGGGCAACATATGATTTTCCCATTTCGTAAAGGGCATCATCTACATAATTGGAGTTTTGATATTTGTGAATCAAGTCGTTCAGCTCGGAAATCTTTTGTTTATGCTGTTTAAGTATCCCCAATGAAATACCCTTCTGGAACAAGGAATAATCCGGCGTACCTTCAATAAAAGCTTCCCCTTGTTCATAATAGTTAATGGCTTGTTGGAAATCGCGCTGCACAAAATAACAATCACCAATACGGTTATAGGTGTCTCCAACCGTAGCGGCTTCTTTGTCCATTTCCAATTTTACATATTTTCGCCACCACGATTTGGCATTTTCGTAGTTCTTGGACTTAAACTCGGCGTAACCAATGTTGTAATGTGCCAACGCGAAGTATTGCGTCTTGTAACTTCCCTGCATCAAAATAAAATCGTTATAATCCTTCACCGCCGCCGTAAAGTTGTTTAATCTGTATTTGGCTTCGCCCCTCCAATAGTATGCCTTTACCTTTAAGTCGTTGTCATACTTATCGTATTGCAAGCTATAATCAAATACTTTGATGGCCTCTGAAAACCTTAGGTTGGTAAATAAATCAATGGCATGATGATAAGCTACCCGTTGAATCGCTTTATAAACCCCGGCATTCTTAATATTTATTTGCTCAAGTGCTCCAAGTGCCTGTTCATAATTTTTGGTGGTCAGAAAAACCTTCCCCAGGTAATCGTAGGCCAAATCAATCTTATCGCTCTCCGGAAACATTTCGATAAAACCCAACAGCGAAGTTATAATCTCGTTAAACGGGGAGTATGACAACTCATAGTTTAGCTTGATGGTATTAAACAAAGCATCTTCCTGGATATCTTTGTCAAAATCAAGCTTAGATGCCGCTTCGAAAGCAACCCGAGCCCGTTTTTTGTCATTTAACCTAAGGTGGCAATCGGCCAAATGATAGTAGGCGTTCTGCGCCATTTCATCGTTGGCAGAAGTGACCATACTTAAGAACTCGGCTGCCTTAGCGTAATCTTTCCGGTAATAATAGGCAAACCCCAAATGGTAATAATCTTCGCGGCGGGCATTTTCCGACAGTTCAATGGTTTTCTCGAAATACACTGTTGATTCTGCATAATCTTTTTTGGCAAAGTATGATTCGCCCACAATTCGAGCCATATCTGCCTGACGCTTTTTAGCGCCTTTCTCCATCATCGGTAAGGCATATTCGATAGATGCATCGTAATCGCCTTTTAAGTAATGAATTTGTGCTATGTAATATGGCACCACCTTTTTAAAGGCTTCCACATGTTCCAGTCGTCTAAACCCTTTAAGCGCCGTTTCGTAGTTTTCTTTTTGATATTGAATGTGCGAGTAATAATAATTGGCGGCATCATAATATTTACTGTCTACATCTTTCAGGTCGTAGAAATATTGGTTGGCCACATCGTACTCTTCCTCCATAAAATGGCAATATCCTTTCTTAAAAAAGTATGCATATCGAGTTTCATCGTCCAGTTTCCGTTCCTTAACATCCTCGAACTTGCGTAATGCTTGCCTGTATTTTTTGCGATTCATCTGAATATCACCCAGGTGGAAATACGCAAATGCTTTCCTATTACTTTCGGGATGCTCCATAACAAACTTTTCGAACAGGTATTGGGCATCGCCGTTTTCCAATTCCTTAGCACAAATAGCCCTGTAGTAATAGGCTTCGGAAATTAAATTAGAACCGGCCCGAACAGAGTTAGCGATAAATTTTTCGAACTGCTCACGGGCTGAACCAAACTTATTTAAGCGGTACAGTTCCAGCGCCTTGTCAAATTCCTTTTCCGGTTGCCGGAACCCGACGGATTGTTGAGAGAATACATGCATGCCTAACAAAAAAGCAATAACTGTAACGGTAAGGTATTTAGTATTTATCATTCAATAAACTTTTATTTCTGAATATTCGAAACCGGCATGGCCGCCTGCCAACCACAGGCAGAAAGCAAAAAATCAGGTCACTCAGAAGGATGATTTTAAATTACATTGCCATCAGAATTTTACAAATCCTCAAACCTATAAAACCTGCATTTTCTTCTTTCGGGGCATAAAGATAAAAATTTTAACCTATGCTGTTTCATCTTCTGCCTATTGAATCAAGTACTGTACCAAAAAATAAGAAAACACTCCTTCGCAGTGGTCCGTTTTAATATCTACGTGTTAAAACGTAACAAAAACACAATTTATTTTTTTAATTTCACCCAATAATTCTAATGCACCTTAATAATACCGATTCGTTAATGACATAAGCATTGCATTTACACCCCCGAAATAATCGGGGCATGCTATAAAAAACTGTGATTAATCTTCCGCAGTTTTGCGGAACAGGTCATCGGCATTGTACCAAGTGCTAATTGTATAATCAAAGTGTTATAACAGTACATTTAAGAAATGAGCAGCAAGCAATCCCTTCCTATAGAAAATAAACAAAACAACATTGTGGAGTTTAAAAATGCCATTATCCGCCACCAGGAAAACATTGTTTTAAAGGATGTTAACCTGAAAGTAAAAAAGGGTGAATTTGTTTACCTGATTGGGAAAGTGGGTAGCGGTAAGTCGAGCTTGTTAAAAGCCATGTATGGTGAGGTATCGGTTACCGAGGGATCTGTGTTTTCCGTTGGCTATAATCTCAAAAAAACCAAATCGAGCCAGATTCCTTTTTTAAGGAGAAGAATGGGAATCATTTTCCAGGACTTTCAATTACTGAGTGATCGTTCTGTTTATGAAAACCTGAATTTTGTGCTTAAAGCGACGGGTTGGAAAAACAAAAAGGAAATGGATGTGCGTATACGTGAGGTGCTGACTCAAGTTGACATGGTGCATAAAGGCTACAAAATGCCCCACCAACTATCTGGAGGAGAACAACAACGCATAGGCATTGCCCGAGCCCTGTTAAACGAACCGGATTTGATATTGGCCGATGAGCCCACAGGAAACCTGGATCCTGAAACCACAGACGACTTAATGAAGCTATTGTTGAAAATTTCAAAAATGGGGAAAACAGTAATTATGGCTACCCACAATTATGGCATGTTAAACAAATACAAAGGCAGGGTTTTAAAATGCGAGGACACACATCTAAAAGAAGAGGAAAATAAAGGATCGAAAAACAAGTCGTTAAAATAATCCTTATACCTATAATACTAATGGAGCGGTTCTGAACACAAACGTGCCGTCGGAGTGTTTTGGATAAAACGATTCTCCATTAAATACCATCCTACCCTTGGCGAATACAAAATCGGGTCTGCCGCGTAACTTATATTTTTTGACCGGAATTCCTTTCGCATTTGTCATTGAACAATATAAATTTCTATCAAAAGTGGGATTCCATATTACAAAATCGGCGTCAGCACCGGGTTGCAACACGCCTTTTTTTGGCCAAAGCCCCATAATTTTAGCTGGTCGGGTTGATACGATATCTACCATATCCAGAATATTTATTTTTTCTTCACCTACACCGACGGTGTAAAGCATACTCAAATAATTTCGCAAATAGAAAAACTTGTCGGGTCTATTAAAAACCAGTGCTTCATCAGGCTCCTCCTCAATAGCTAGATTAAACGAAGGCGGATTGATGAGGAATCTCTTGTCCTTTACTAAATGCCATACCTCCTCTTCATTGATCGGTCTTAATCCATTATCTGAGGCTAACTCCAACAGGGTCTCCTTTCCTTTCTCCCTAACACGATCTGATAGGCCAATGGAGAAAGGCATACTTAAGCTCACAAAGAAATCGCCGCCATGATCTATTCCTTCACGAATCATATCCAACTCCTCTTTGAACTTTACATTCAAGAACATGAGCGGGCACCCATACTTTAGCCCCATCTCTACCAATATGGATAAAGCCTCGAAATGGTTCCGTAAGGCAAGTGGTTTGTTCAATTTAATATCATCCGCTTCGCTTTTCTCCGTTTCGGGAATCACCAAATCGCTAATAATTAGAAGATGATTGTTAGCCGCTCTTTTGACAATGGATTCCAATATGTTAACGTTCACATTCTCCAACAGTGACACATTCAACAGGAACGTGGAGATACCTTCATGAATATAACTATACTCGAATGCGTTTGACATGCTCGTTTTTAAATCGGAGAAGGTTAAATGAAAACCATAATCTATCAAGTTTCTTTGTGCTTTTTCCTTTGCTCTGTAGATATTGTACAGGTAGTTTTTTTTGTTATAGTCCTCAACCGAATCAAGCATGGTGGTGGTACCATTGTAGATCTCTGCCTGATTTAGTTTTTTTAATTCCTCCGGCGACGCTTCTTCCGAACTCAAATCCAGGAAATGACGGTTCATATCAACCGCACCGGGCATCACATATTTTCCTGTCGCATCAATAACCGGAGTTTCGCTGGTAGGTCTTTCAAGGTTTAAACCTATTTGCAGTATCTTATTTCCACCCACTAAGATATCCTCGGCAATAATAGCCGACCCTTGCACCACAAAACCGTTTTTAACAACAAGATAATTCATCAAAGCCATTTAAATGATTGGATATAACTTTCACGCTTAATCTGGAAGAAACACCCAGAAGAGAAACTTTACATCTCCATTGTTCTCTTTTTCTAAATTTACGTTAAATATCTTCATTCTACAAAACAAAATGATAATATCTTAAGCCTAATTCGCACAAATCTCTATTTTTGTGCACTTAACACTAAACTATTGTATATGTGGTGGTTTTTGGCAATAGTATCTGCATTGTTTTTGGGTATTTACGATGTCGTTAAAAAAGTATCGGTAAACAACAATGCAGTGCTTCCTGTACTACTTTTTAGCTCATTGAGCGGGGCTATTTTTTTTGTCCCTATATGGATTGCTTCGCAAACACAAACCATTTCCATCAACAACCTGTTTTATATTCCACCTATCACTTTTAAAGAGCATGCCATGCTTTTTCTGAAGTCGGCCATCGTGGTTACTTCCTGGATATTTTCGTTTTTTGCATTGAAGCACTTACCGCTTACCATCGTTTCACCAATTAGGGCCACGGGACCGCTCTGGACACTGGTTGGCGCTATCATCATATTTTCCGAAAGGCTTACCACTTATCAATGGATCGGCATCCTAATTACATTGACCTTTTTCTACATGTTCTCGATTGCGGGAAAAACGGAGGGGATTTCTTTTAGAAAAAACAAATGGGTTTTCTTTTTGATCCTGGGAACCTTGTTTGGGGCGGTAAGTGGATTATACGACAAGTTTTTGTTGAGACATATTAACCGGATGGCCGTTCAATGTTATTTTACTTTTTATCAAGTGGTTCTCTTTGTACCATTGGTTATGGCAATATGGTGGCCAAACAGGAAGAGAACTTCCGCTTTTGTTTGGCGGTGGAGTATTCCTTTGATCGGTTTGTTCCTGATTGTCGCAGATTTCTTTTATTTTTATGCATTGCACATTCCCGAGAGTATGATATCCATTGTTTCTGCATTGCGAAGGGGAAGCGTTGTTGTGGCCTTTGCGTTTGGCGCTTACCTTTTTAAAGAAAAGAACATTAAAATAAAGGCCATATATCTTTTGGGAATTTTGATTGGCATTGGATTTTTGATTTTTGGAACAAGTCGCTAACGCATTGCCATAAATCACATTGGTTACTGGTCATGGGTTGTTCGTAACTAATACGTTAAACATAAAGCAATTGCATTAGGGTTAAAGCTTTGCCAGAAAACCTTAACCATTGACGGTTAACTATTGAACATTAAACTAATTTATAATGAAACAAACCAATTTATCGAAATATGACAATAGCTGGTATCAACCGGGTGGCATGATTAAAAAAATGCTTTGGTACTTCGTAAATGTCCTGTTTTTTATCAACCCATTGAACCCATCCTCTGTGCTAAAGAAAATGTTTTTAAAAATGTTTGGAGCAAAAATTGGCAGTGGGGTGGTCATTAAACCGGGTGTCAACATTAAATATCCCTGGAAACTGACCATTGGCAACAATACCTGGATTGGAGAAAATGTATGGATCGACAACCTTGACCAAGTTACCATTGGTAAGAATTGTTGCCTTTCGCAGGGTGCAATGTTGCTTTGCGGTAATCATAACTTTAAAAAGGAGACTTTTGATTTGATGATAGGCAGGATTGTGTTGGAAGATGGAACCTGGATTGGCGCCCGGGCAACGCTTACACCAAATACTATTTGCCAGTCGCACGCTGTAGTTACCGTTCAATCTGTTGCCTCGGGAAAGCTTGAGAAATATTCAATTTACAAAGGTAACCCGGCCATAAAAGTCAAAGACAGGATTATTGAATAATACCTAATCCGGGTTCAAATGCCCATTACGAACCTCTAATTGATGATCCGCGTAAACACAGCATTATAAGATTATATCCCTATAGCCATTGGGACGGCTATGGCCTGCTGACATGAAGGATTTTTTCAAATTACAAATGCCAGATTTCAGTTTATTTGAACCGGCCTTTGCCTAACCTAAATCCCTAATTTAAACCTTGCCTTTTGTCTTCTATTCCTGAATTAGCCTACCGAACATCTTTTTGTCGCGTATAACAACGAAATAGTATGGGCTTATGGCCTCATTTATCTCAATATCCTTGATATAGGTACCCGAAAAGTTTTTCAGTGTTTCATCGAAGACCACCTGTCCGTCCCTGGCCAGGATAAGCACTTGCAAGTCTTCTTTATCTTCAAAGTCCAGCGACATACCAATTGTTTTTACCTGCTTACCGAACTCTTCTTTAACTTTTATATTGACCTCAATATTTTTGGGCTTCAGAGCAGGTGCCGTAATCACCTTTGGTGAAATACCGCCCTTCACCAATATTTCCGCATCCGAAATAGCGATTTCTTCCACATGTTTGTGCTCATAATCTCCTGGTCTTAAGCGCTTATTGTTTTTTTCTATTATAACGTGCTCGCCCGGATGTTTGACTCCATGCTTTTGATGGTAGGCAATAATATCTTCGCGTTCCTCATCACTATCATTATAGCGTTTAATCACTATAGGTTCGCCGTCTTTTCCTTTTCCTTCAATTAATATTTCTTTTTTAATGACGGTTCTTCCATTTTCCGTTACCGAGTCCATTTTAACCTTTATATTCATCCCTTTGTGATGCAAGGAGTCGAGGTACTTTTCATCCAATACCCAAACCCGCTTTCCAGGTTTTCTATGGTACGAATCTATAATCTTCTCGATTCTCTTGTCGTCGAGACTCAATTTGCGAAATGTGAACATGGAATCTATTCCATGCTTAAAATCAAAATCGGTATTAAAATTAAAATGCTTCCGCATGGAATCGGCATTAAATGCCATCACCTTAATTTTTTTATCCAAATCTTTGTCGAGCGTTGAAAAGATGCTATCCAGTTTCTCGTGCATCTTGCCCAAATCTTGCACATCGAACATGGTACTATAAAAGCTGTTCTTTAAAGTGGAATCGCTGCCGTCCTTATGAACTGTTATCTTCACTTCGTTTTGCTGAGCAAGAATAGATATTGGAACAAAAATAGCTGCCAACAACATTACCACTACGGTTTTAATTTTTTTTAATTTCATCACAAGGGGTATTAAGTGAATATTATTTTAAGTATGCCAATTCCCCGAACCATATTACTCTCCTTTTTTCATTCTCCTGCAATACGGTTTTTTTCTGTAGCTTCCGCCATAACAGGACACGTTCCGCCCGTGCACTTTGCCTCGTATAAAAACCTTTAAAAAATATTAGCTCGTTTAACTGCCACACCTTGACAAGACTTAAGTTTTTCGACCATTTAAAGGTAAGCAAGTTATTCAACAGCACGGGTTAAGGTCGGGTTAAAATCAGTTAATGATTAGTTAAAGTCAAATCAGCAGGACGAAAATACTATATATTTACATTGGAAAACGACACAGAGGCACTTTTTGAGCATTTTGAAGACACAAAGGAGATGAAGAAAAAATCGTTTACAGGGTTAGTGGCATTAATGAGCTTTTCCTTATTGGGCATAATCTTGGTTCAGTTTTTATGGATGAACAATGCCATTAAAGTTAGAAAAGAGAAATTTAACGCAACAATTTACGATGCGATGAATGCAACCGTTCAGCGTATGCAACGCGAACAACAAGCCAACTATTTTTTCCGGCAATTTATACCGCAACGGCACTCCTCCATTACCCGGGAAGATACCTCAAAAAAAAATAGCACACCTTATTTTCCCATGGCAGGAAACAAACAGGACAGGCTATCGCCCGAGGATCTTTTACCGAAAAAGAAATCAACTTTATCACCCTATAACAGAGGCCATATTGAAACACACATCGAATTTCAGCAGCATGGTAAGTCAAAAGAAGTAATCATAGCCCAAAATAATTTTGACATTAATAATGAGGAAGATATTTATCGCGCGCAAAAAGCCCTACAGCTTTGGCAAGATTCTATTAACAGGGTTATCAAAAAGAGTGGCGACTTAAGCGCCCTTAACTTTATTAACCAATTCAGTTTTGAGATAGAAAGACGAACCACAAACCCAACCGACCGGATTGACACAGAAAACCTAACAAGAATTCTAGACTATGAACTGAAGGCTCGGGGCATCGACCTGAATTACGAATATGCTGTGATTAACAAAAACAATGGTGTGCTGACTCAATTATGCTCTCATAAATACAACCGGGACAAAAGCGATTTTGGCTTTGTGGCGGACCTGTTTCCGGATGATCTGATTCGCAGCTGGTCGCCCTTGGCACTGGACATCTATTTCCCCAATCAGAACTTATTTATCTACCAGT
The DNA here is from genome assembly GCF_052400645.1 of Saccharicrinis sp. GN24d3. Lineage (NCBI taxonomy): Bacteria > Pseudomonadati > Bacteroidota > Bacteroidia > Marinilabiliales > Marinilabiliaceae > Saccharicrinis > Saccharicrinis sp. GN24d3. The sequence continues at coordinate 209,439 of NZ_JBQTGI010000011.1, read as the reverse complement.
CTTTAAATATTTTGCTTGGCTCTTCGTTGTTGTTTACCCTGTTTATTCTGATTACCTTTTACTTTACTTTCCGAACCATTCTAAACCAAAAGAAACTATCCGAAATAAAATCGGATTTTATCAACAACATGACGCATGAGTTTAAAACCCCAATTGCGACCATAAATTTGGCCACCGACAATATTGGCAATCCTATCATAATTGACAAACCTGAACATATATCTCCTTTCCTTAAAATAATAAAAGAGGAGAATAAGCGCATGAACAATCAGGTGGAGCGCGTGTTGCAAATGTCGTTGATCGAAAAACAAGATTTTCAGTTGGTACAAATCAAAGCCGACTTACATGTTTTAATCAATGAAGCTGTTGATAAAATTAAGCTATTGGCAGAACAGAAATCGGCTGAAATAAAAACCAACCTTCGGGCCGATCTCACCGTTTTTAATGTGGACGAGGTACATTTTACAAATGTGATTATGAACCTGTTGGAAAACGCATTAAAATATTCGGAGAAAACACCCAAAATTGAGGTGAGCTCCCAAAACACCAAAAGTGGTATAGAAATTAGCGTGACTGATAACGGCATAGGAATGACCAAAGAACAGCAGTCCAAGGTTTTTGAAAAATTCTTTAGGGCGACCAAGGGCAACATCCATAATGTAAAGGGCTTTGGTTTGGGCTTAAGTTATGTCAAAGCCATCATCGATCAGCATCAAGGAAATATTTTTGTAAAAAGTAAACTGGGAGAAGGTTCCACATTTAAGCTGTTTTTGCCGTTTAGTTAACAGATTTTTCATACTTTCGTTCTTATACTAAAACGTGGCGTCTTTAACAGATAAAATGGATCGCCGCCAGCTTTTACCACAATCGGATTAAATATAACGTAAAATGGGTGATAAGAAAAAAGTTTTTATGGTTGAAGACGACCAAAACTTTGGAACGGTAATGAAATCATATCTCGAGATTAATGGTTTTGAAGTTACCTGGGTTAAAGACGGCAATAATGCCTTAAGGACTTTTTTAACAGGTCATTTCGACATTTGCATTTTAGACGTGATGCTGCCGAACGTAGACGGTTTTACCATCGGCAGGGAAATAAAAGCGAAGGAAGAAGAGATTCCTTTAATATTTTTAACAGCCAAAACACTCAAGGAAGATATACTGGAAGGCTTTGGCATCGGCGCCGATGATTATGTGACTAAACCATTCGACTCGGAAATACTGATTGCCAAAATAAACGCTATCCTCAACCGAAGTTCCAATAAGGAAGGCGAGAACACGCCCAGCCTGTTTCAACTTGGCCGAATTGAGTTTAACTTTGAGCTTCGAACCCTTACCTCCCCCGATACCGTAAACCAACTTTCTCCCAAAGAAGCAGAATTATTAAAAATGCTGTGCCTGGATCTGAACAAAGTGATGCCGCGCGAAAAAGCTTTGAAAAGCATTTGGGGCGAAAATAGTTACTTCACCACGCGAAGCATGGACGTGTACATTACCAAATTAAGGAAATACCTAAAGGAGGAACCCAGGTTGGAAATCGTGAATATCCACGGAAGCGGTTATTTATTAAAACTTCAGGATTCGTAAAACATGCACTGAAAGCTTAGTGTATGGAGCTACACTGAACTAGCGCGAATCAACACCAACAGCAAGCTAATCACAAAGCCTAAAACAGGACTGGCATCAGTAAAAAAAACATACCAAAAAACATTGTAACTTACGAACTAATATTTAACCTTTTATTCTATGAATCTGGATTCGCTTTGGATGGGAATTGCTTTTGGACTAGGCTATTTAATGCGAAGAATAGGATTGCCCCCTATGCTCGGATTTCTGCTGGCCGGATTCTTACTTCACAGCATTCATGCCGAACACGGTCAGCTATTAGACGGCATTGCCGATATTGGGGTTATTTTGTTGTTATATACTATTGGGCTTAAGCTTAAACTTAAAACACTGGTACAAAAGGCCATTCTTGGCGGCAGCCTAATGTCAACAACCATTGCGGTTTCCATCACCGTTTTACTGATTGGCGTATTGACTTTTACCCCCCTCCCTTATTTTACCGGACTTTCTTTTAAACAAATACTCATTATTTCGTTTGCGTTAAGCTTTTCGAGCACTGTTTTTGCCATTAAGATATTGGAAGAGAGAGGGAACCTGAATACGGCTGAAGGAAATGCGGCTATTGGAATATTGATTATTCAGGATATTTTGGCCGTACTCTTTCTTACATTGTCCAAAGGCGAGTCACCCTCGGAATATGCGTTCCTTTTGTTACTAACCCCCTTACTGCGCCCCGTATTACTTTACATCCTGAAGCGAACCGGTCACGGGGAAATGCTTACTTTGTTTGGATTTTTCATGGCTATATTGGGATCTGAGCTTTTTGGCATAGTAGGTTTAAAACCCGATTTGGGCGCCCTGGTCTTTGGCATGATCATTTCCAATCACGAAAAATCCGACGAGCTGGCCAAGAATTTGCTGAACTTTAAAGATTTCTTTTTGATCGCATTTTTTCTGAGCATTGGATTTAGCGGCACCCCCAATTTTAATACTTTAGTAGCAGCTGTAATCATATCAGTCATTGTTATTGCGAAACCTTTTATTTATCATTTTTCGTTAAGCAAATTTGAATTCCCTGTTCACTCCTCTTACTTTGCTTCCATTTCGTTGACCAACTTTTCGGAATTTGCTTTGATCGTTGGTGTCTTGTCCGTGAAAAAAGAGTGGATCCCCAACGATTGGCTAATTATTATTGCCTTGGGCATCTCCATATCTTTTATCATCTCATCGTTATTGAACAGCCGAGCGCACGTTATTTTCAAAAATTGGAAAAAGCTGATCAATTCATTCGCCAAGGTTCACTACGAGGATGTGAAAATTCATTTTGACGACGCTCAAATCCTTATTATTGGTATGGGAACGGTAGGTGCAAATATTTACGATAAAATTGAAGATAGCTTTAACAAAAAAATTGTGGGGCTGGATTCGGACGAGAATAGGATTAAACAACATGAAAAACGAAACAGGAAGGTTGTACTACACGATGCCACCAATATCGATTTCTGGGATAAAATTTCGCCCCAGGAACTAAAAATTGTGGTATTGGCCCTCCCCGACTTTGAGAATAATATATTTGCGATTAAACGGCTGAATACGCTAAACAGACCTATAGAAATATTTGCCACTGCGCGATACAACGATCAAATTGAAATGCTTCATGAGGCTGGAGCACACCATGTTTTCAATCTTTACGAGGAAGTAGGAAAAGGATTGGCCGATGAAATCATAGAAAGATCCCCATACCTGCTGCATCCTGATGAACCAAAAAACAACCCTATGAACGCTTAAAATTCGGCAACTTGGTGACGCTCGTCAAGCAACTAATTACCAACGCAACTAATCATTTACTACGTCCCATTCGGCAATTTTTTTTGCGCAACTGTTAATATCGGATGATATACCCACTACCTTAAAAATCTTCAATATGCTTAAATCACTTTTAAACAGAGGTATCCGAAACCTCCCATTCAGTATATAAGCTTTGTGTCCCTGAACCAGAATTTCAATGGGTAAGGATGAAATACAACCAGCCCCCATTAATTCCAACATCTCCCTTTCTGGATTGTCTTTCCCATGAAACGCGACCCCCAAAACAGCAATTTCTTTGTCTTCAAACAATAGCTCGTAAACCAATTCACAATCACCGGTTCCCTTCAGCAGATTGCTTTTTATGGTGGCAACGGCTTCAAGGAACTCATCATATTCGTTTAATTCGATTACATTTTTATAACGGGGCATGGTCGGCATAAAATGGTATTCATTCAATTCTTCCTCGGGAATATCCCTGCCATAATACTTAGAATCCACAGCCAAAGGGGAAAGCGCCTCCTTCACCAGGGAATCCGTCATGGCTGTCATTTTAATAGCTTCGTGACGGTTCGCACTTTCATTAAAGTAAGCATGTTTAATATAATAAGGATTTAGCATAGTTATTTCGGTTCTATCACCCTCCCTTATTAAACCGATTTTTAGCGTCGAACCAAACGCGCCCTTATCGGTAACCGCGGTTGCCATGCTGGTCAGTTCGTCACAAGAAAAAACGATAACGCAAAGGTTGTTGTCCCGGTTAGGATGGTACATGCCCAACACCTCAAATTCATGTCCCAAAAGTAATTTGGTAACTTCAGCGGTTAGCTCGGGCACCGATTTATTTGAATGTCCTATTTTATAGTAAGGTTGTACAGCCCCAATAGACACAAACAACATGATGAATATTGTTGAAGTTATTAGCCTCTTCATTCCCTATTGAATTAAAAAAATTGCCCCTAAACATACATTAAGTGGCAAGATAACAAACTAATTTAAAATTAACAGTTATTAACAAATCAAATTCATAGGCATTTTTAAAGTATTTTTTTTACGCGGCCAACAATACCCGATTCCATCATTACTTTAATGCCATGTGGATGGCTAGGGGAATTGGTCAGTATTCTTTTAACAAATCCATGCGTCAACTCACCTGTTCGTTGGTGATGTTTCTGAACTACTTCTACTTCCGAACCTATTTGAATATTTTTTCTCAGTTTACCGTCACTCATACATTATAATTATTACAGTATTAGATATTAATAATATACCCCTCGCCACTTAACCTTTCGTACACATCTTTGCTAAACATATATAGTTTAGCCGGTTTTTTTGATACCCCTAACCTTTTTTCTTCCAGCGGAACTATATAACTTTTACTCAATGCCTTTTTTCTGAAGTTTCGGTTGTCTATTTTAATATCCAAAACCAGCTCAAATGCAACCTGCAATTCATTCAAAGTAAATTTATCAGGAAGCAAATCAAAGATAATGGGTTCCGTCATTATCTTTTGTTGTAGATCAGCATAAGCATCATCAATTAACTGCCGATGATCAAAACCTAATCCGGGCAATGATTTAATTGGAAACCATCTTGATGTTTCGAGCTTTATTTTTATTTTATCCATGGGTAAGAGAAAGTAATAGGCCACCGTCATGGTGCGAGGGTTGCCCCCTCTGCTGCGCACCCAAAACAAATCTTTATCGCTCTGAATACGGGAAGGATTACCATAGGCCCTAAATTGTTTTTTGTAGACCTCGCTAAACCCGCTAATTTCCCTAAAAATCCTGTCCGCACATTCATCCAATGTTTCACTCTTAAAAATATGATGTCCGGTGACCACCCAATCGTCAATGACAGGATAAGCGTCCGTAAACATATTGAGGGTACGCTTGCTCAATAATATATTCAAGGAATCTGAAGCCAAACCAAAAATCACACAGTCAACCGATACATTGTCAATTTTTCTGAAATCCATATTTCAAACGTTAATAGTACGTTTTGTTCCAATTTAGTACATTACAAATGTAGTATTCTACGATTAATATTCCCAATTTATACTATACATTCACATTTTTCGTGTAATTTTACACGGTACGTAATAGCTACGTTTGAAGTCATCATACATTCAACAATTATGCAAAAGTTCCATTATCTCAACCAGGAAAACCTGGGTTTATTGCCAGCAGATGTAATTACGCCAACTTTTAACCGCGACAATATCACCACCAGCATTGTTCATATTGGCGTAAGCAACTTTCACCGCGCGCACCAAGCTTACTACACAAATGAACTAATGGACAAATACGGAATTACGGATTGTGGTATATGTGGCGTTGACCTATTGGATTCTGACCGAAAGATATATAGTATATTGAAAGATCAGGATGGCCTTTACACCCTTATTACCAAGTACCCTAATGGACAGAACAAGATTAAGGTTATTTGTTCCATCGTCGAATATTTCTTTGCCCCGGAAAATCCCATGGCGGTCATTGAAAAAATGGCACACCCCGATATACAGGTCATATCGTTAACCATAGCCGAGGACGGATACCATTTGAACGAAATAACCGGGAAGTTTGACATGGACCACCCTGTGGTTGCCGAAGACATTAAAAACCCACTCTCCCCCAACACCGTATTTGGATATTTGACCCAAGCCTTAAAGCTGAGGCAACAAAGAAAAATTGGAGGATGCACCATTATTTCATGCGACAACATACCAGCCAACGGAGATACGATGAAAGGTTCGCTTTTTCATTATATTGAAAGGGCCGAACCGGAATTGTTACACTGGGTAAAAAACAATGTCACTTTCCCCAATACCATGGTAGACCGAATTACGCCTGTAACCAGAACGGAAGATATTGAGAATTTAAAGACCGGTTATTTAACCGAAGACCAATGGCCTGTGGTTTGCGAGCCTTTTGCTCAATGGATTATCGAGGACCATTTTGCTGCTCAAAGACCCCCATGGGAAAAGGTAGGCGTTCAATTCACCAGAAACATTGAACCTTACGAGAACATGAAGCTGCGGTTATTAAATGCCGGACACAGTATTCTGGGAATCCTAGGAACATTAATCGGCTACAAAACCGTTTACGAAGCAGCTTGTGACGAAGAATTGATGCTTCTACTTGAAGACTTTATGAATGAAGAAGTTGCCCCGACACTAGACCAAGCTAAAAAAACAGATTTCACCAATTACAAACAAAATGTGATCACACGTTTTCAAAACCCACACATCAAGGATAGTCTCACAAGGATTTGCAAAGAAAGCTCCGCAAAAGTACCGCTCTTTATCTTACCCACTATTAAAGATCAACTGAAAAACAAACGGAATATTACCAGAGGTGCATTTATCATTGCCGCCTGGTGCAAATACAACGATGGAGTGGACGAAAACGGAAACAGTTATGAAATTTCGGATGCATTAAGTGATATTTTAATTCGTACAGCTGCCCTATCCCATCAATCACCCATCCGTTTTTTGGAAATAAAACCTGTTTTTAAAGAATTGATAAACGAAGATATTTTTGTGGATGCCTACTTAAAGGCGATTGAGGCGCTAAGGAGGAAGCCTGCAAAAGCATGTCTCATGGATCTTAATTCAATGACCTAAAAAAAGCAGTGCCTGATTTATGTTTATCCTCGGAAAACAAGAACAGCGGAGCTGTTTCAATCCGATTCATCGGTGAAATCTACGGACAAAAGATAAAAAAGCTGCCCGGAACATTCTGCAAGTAGCGTACTTCACACAAACCTTCCAAGGCAGCACCTATAACGACTAATTAAGAATGCATTAGTGCTTCAATTTTCTCGTTTGCAATTACCGGATTGGCTCCACTAAAGGTGGCTACCAGGGCCCCTACCGCGCAGGCAAAATCGATGGCTTCCTGCGGATCTACATTTCGCATTAACTCGCTAACAATAGAGGCCAGAAAAGAATCCCCTGAACCGACCGTATCGGCTACGGTTATTTTATATCCTTTGTTATAATAGAATTTATCATTGTAAAACAGGGCTGCACCATCCGCTCCAAGTGTTACGCAGATATGTTTCGTCCGGGTTTTCTCCGAAATCAGGCGTACACTTTCCTCCAGATGAATATCTTCGTGACCATAATAAGCGCATATTTCGTTAAGCTCTTCATCGTTGAACTTGATAAAGTCGGCCTTTTCCATGAATGTGGTTAGCAACTCTTTTGAATAATGCGGAGCACGCAAGTTTACGTCGAATATTTTATATTTGGCAACATCCATCAGTTTCAACAAAGATCCTTTCGAACGTGGGTCGCGAGCAACCAGGCTTCCAAACAGAAATGCATCCGCTTCACTCACCAACTTAAGCGTTTCGTCGTTACAGGCTATAGCGTCCCAGGCACACGGGTACTTTATATCGTACGACGCAGAACCTGCCGAATCTAACACTACCAATACTTCACTGGTATCCAAGTCTTTATTCTTTTGCAGATAATTTAAATTCACACCAAAGGGCTTAATTTCATTCATCAACTCTTCACCCAAAACATCATCCCCCACACTACTTATTACGTACGATTCGTTTCCTAACGAATTTAAGCGAAGTGCCACATTCAAGGGAGCACCGCCAACCTTTTTACCCGTTGGCAAAACATCCCAGAGCACCTCTCCAAAACAAACTACTTTTCCCATGATATTGTATTTTTAGTGTTTATTGCTTTCACACATTCCTTTATTTTAAATTCATTCAACGCTTCCAGGGCACTTTGATAAGCGTCAACAAAAGTCCGCTGATGAACAAGATCACCAAAGACAGATTCTATTTTCAAGAACGCCAGTGGATCATCTTGGGTTCTTCGTGCAGCTGCCTGCAGCTCTTCGCTGATGACGTCTTCAATCTCATATTCATTACCCTTCTCATCTGCGCCTTCGTTATATTTACACCAAGCTGCTATCACAAAAGCTGCCCTTTGGAAATTACCGGAACCTTCCAGTTGACTTTTAACCGTAGGCAATATGAACTTAGGCATCTTGGCGGAACTCTGCAAACATATTCTCGAGATCTGATCCCTGATGTATTTGTTCCGAAACCGGGCCATCAAACTGTCTTTATAGGCACCCAAATCCATCCCTTCCAATCCGGAAAGTACTGGTGTGGCTTCCGCATCCATATAGTTTCGCAGGAATTGACTAAAATCTTCGTCGCTGGCTGCCTCATCAATCGAATTATAACCATGTCTGGCCCCCAACATACCAAGCACAGAGTGACCGGCATTTAAGAGTTGCAGTTTCATTTTTTCGTATGGCGCCACATCTTCTACAAACTGCACACCAACCTCTTCGTACGCAGGACGACCCGACACAAAATCATCTTCCACCACCCACTGAATATACGACTCGCACACGACGGGCCAGCGGTCCTTTATTTTAAATTTATCATAAACCATTTCGATATCCGCAGGAACAGTAGCAGGGGTAATTCTATCGACCATACTGTTAGGGAACGTAACATTTTTATTCACCCACTCCAACAACTCGTTATCCACCTCGCCAATAAAACTACATAACATTTGGCGTGCAATAGCACCATTCCCCTGTATATTATCGCAGGACTGAATCGAACACCCTTGAACACCTTTATTCTTTCTTAACAACAATGCCTGTGTAAGAAAACCGAAAATTGTTTTCGGGTCTTCAGGATGCGCCAAATCCCATTTGATAGATTCGTTTTCAAAATCGAACTCCCCGGTAGCTTCGTTTAAATTATATCCCCCTTCCGTAATAGTCAGTGATATGATTTTCGTTTCGGGATGGGCCATTTTTTCAATAACTGCCTGCTTGTTGTCCGGTGCGAACATCACCTCAACCATCGACCCGATTACCCTGGCGTTCACAGAACCATCAAGCTCTTTGGTCATCAAGGTATACAATCCATCTTGCTCAGTGAGAATATCACATATTTTCCTATCGAATTCCAACAATCCTACCCCGCAGATTCCACAATCCCGAGCCACTCCTTTTTCAAGTAACTGGTCGGCATAAAACGCCTGGTGTGCCCTGTGAAACCCACCAATACCTACATGAACTATACTGGCCTTAACGGCTGAACGGTCGTAAGTCGGAACAGCTACATCCGATGGCAAGGATTTTAAATTTTCTTTATTTAATGTCTTCATTTTTATCATTTTAAAGCGTACAACACCATTATTCGGCCGATGGCCGAAAACATACCTTTTATTTTTTACTTTACACCCCATCCCCATAGCTGTGCAACAATGCTTGCCCGCGTATCAGGCCATGGGGAGGAATCGCAACCGAGAAGCAATTATATCATACCTTGTATTTATCCTCGAAACGCTGAAGAAGCACCGCAAAGATGATGATCAAACCTTTGATTACTTGCTGAGGATAGGACGGTACGTTTAGCAGGTTAAGGATATTACCGATCAATCCTAAAATCAACACCCCCATTAAAGTATTGATAGCAGTACCTTTTCCCCCTTTTAGGCTGGCTCCACCAATCACCACGGCAGCAATCGCATCCAATTCCAGGGCCACACCAAAGTTTGGCGAACCCAAATTCGTTCTTGAAGCAGCAATAATACCGGCACCGGCTGCCAAACATCCCGAAATAGAATATACCAGGAACTTATATTTGTTGACTTTGATTCCCGATAAAACAGAAGCTTCCTCGTTACTGCCAATAGCTATCACCAATCGACCAAACACATTATATCTCAACATAATATGAGCCACAGCCACTACCACAATAAACACAATAGCCACATTAGGTATTCCAAGTAACGATCCGTTACCAAAATCTTGCATTAACAAACCCCCTTTGGTTTGAAAAACAACAGGAGCCCCTTTTGAGTAGATGAATGCAAAACCACGTGCAATAGTCATCAGTGCGAGCGTCGCAATAAAAGGCGCCATTTTATGTTTGGTCACCAACCAGCCGGAAACGCTACCTATGGCAAAGCCAATGGCCAGAGTAAGTACGATGGCCAGCGAGAGCACAATAGAATTTGTCAGCAAGGCAAAAATAACCCCCATTAGGGCCACCATGGAACCTACCGACAAGTCGATTCCTCCGGTAAGAATGACGATAAGCATACCTATACTTACGATTCCCACTCCGGAAACTTGTTTTAACAAATTGGAAATATTAATGGAAGAAAAGAACACGTCGGAAATAAGGGACGAAAAAATCACAAGTATTGCAAAGATAAAGATGGTATTATACTTTATCAAAAAACGGATAATATCGTTAGCTGTAGTTTTCATTTTTATAATATTAGTATTCCCGAAGAAATTAATCTGAAGGTTTCGGGATTTCCCTTCGTTCAACAAGACACAAGCTTCAAGATTCAAGACGGATTCTTACAACTTTACATCAAGACGGATTAGTTAGATTTGTTTAGACTGCTGTTTGAGAATTTAAAGATTCGCCGATCGACAACCTTAATATATTTTCTTCGGAGAATGATTCCTTATGCAATTCCCCTTCGATGGAACCATTGTGAACCACCAATATCCTGTCGGATATTCCAATAATCTCCGGCATATCCGACGATATCACCAGCACTCCCACACCTTTGGCCGCCAACTCGTTAATTAAATTATAAATCTCCACTTTGGCACCTACATCAACTCCTCTGGTAGGCTCGTCAATAATAATCACCTGGGCATCTATACTCAACCATTTAGCCAAGGCTACCTTTTGCTGGTTGCCGCCACTCAGGTTCATCACCTTAGTATTTTCGTTAGGTGTTTTAATACTTAGCTTATTAATTAAATTGCAGGCATTTTTTCTTTCCTTACCATCCTGAATAAAATCCAGTTTATCCGATACCAAATCGAAGTTGGTCAGGCTGATATTATCCTTTACCGACAGGGACAGAAACACACCCGTTTCTTTTCTGTCTTCCGGCACAAACCCAATGCTGTTTGCTATGGATTTAACCGGGTTCTTGTTTTCAATCTCTTTCCCATTCAAGCGAATGATGCCTGATTCTTTTTTATCGGCGCCAAAAATCAACCGAGCTGTTTCAGTACGTCCACTTCCTCCCAGACCAGAAATACCTAGCACCTCGCCTGGATATAATTTGAAGGAAACATCCTTAATCTTCTTACACTTTGAATTTAAGCCCTCCACCTCTAAAATGGGCTTATCGCCTATTTTCACGTCTCTGGGCGGATAAAAATCCTTCAGCTCCCTGCCAATCATCAATTTCACCACCTCATCGGTATTTGTTTCCGAAGCCAACATGGTTCCGGTAACTTCACCATCTTTTAACACGGTAACCGAATCCGATATCTGGAATATCTCTTCCATATGGTGTGAGATATAAATAATGGCGATTCCTTTTTGCTTCAATCTATCCAGCGTTCTGAAAAGCTTCTCCACCGACTTAGGCCCCAAAACCGTTGTTGGCTCATCCAACACCAATACCTTAACTTCTTCCGATAATGCTTTGGCAATTTCCACAATCTGCTTTTTGATAATACTTAAATCAGCGACTTTTGCTTTAGGGTTGATATCAAAACCAAGTGACTCGATAATCTTCCTGGCTTCCTGCACCATCTCCTTCCAGTTCATCCACGAACCTCCCGAACCCAATTTATGCAAGAAGATATTTTCAGCTACCGACAAGTCATTCACCAACGACAACTCCTGGTAAACCACACTAATACCTAACTCTTTACCATGATGTGGATTGCTAGGCTCAATGACTTCTCCTTCCAGCTTTATGGTCCCGGCATTTCTTGGATGTACGCCACATAAGATCTTAATCAAGGTCGATTTGCCGGCACCGTTCTCACCAATCAAAGTATGAATTTCACCAGGCTTAACTCCAAACGAAACATTAGTTAAAACCTTTACTTTACCAAAGCTTTTGGCTATTCCCGAGAACTCCACCATATACTTATTTTCATCAACTGTTTTCATGCCAATTAAATTTTATAAACGATTAAAAAATGGCGTTCGGATTGTAGAATTCTTTCGCGTTTTCCTTTGTAATCAATACTGCGGGCGTAAACGAAGTTTTTTCAAAATCGCGCTTGTCATTAAAGTATTGAACCGCATACTGAACTGCTGTTTTTCCGATCAGCACAGGACTGTTTACCGCGGTACAGCCATATAAATCTGTTTCCATAATTAACTTAACGGCTTCTTTCTGCCCGTCAGCTGCCGCCACAATCAGTATATCATCTTCCTTTCCTGCTTTGCGAATTGCTTTAATTGCACCTAAAACACAAACATCAGATTCGGTAATAACCACGTTTATATCGGGATGTGCAACCAAAATATCCTCCATTGCTTTTAATCCGCCCTCGTACGACCAGTTTGTATAGGCCTGTGTTTTAATATTCAAATCAATGTAACCATGCGTTCTTAACTGCTCCTCTGTAATACCCGTCAATAGACCTTGCTTTCTTGTTTTACCCACTGGGTTTCCCGCATTACCGCTCAGCAGGGCTATCTTCATTTTTTTTGATCCCATCTTTTTCACCAACCATTCACCGGCCAATTCTCCATTTCTATGGTTATCAGACTGAACGGTGGTTACATACTTGGCAGATGGATCAATGGAACTGTCGATGATAAAAACAGGGATACCAGCCTGTTCGGCCACCAAGGTCACCCCAACCAACGCATTCGGGTCCAGCGGATTAAGCAACAAGGCATCTACCCCTTTGGTTATCAAATCTTCCGCAGCCGCAATTTGCTTGTTGATATCACCCTGCCCATCGGCATACACAAATGTCATACCCGCTGCTTTGGTCGTCTGTTGAATACTCGACAACAAAGCCTGGTAATAAGGAGCATTTAACGCGGGCGTGCAATACCCAATCTTGAAGCCGCTCAAGTCCACATTGCTTTCAATTATCACATCATTTAAACTATCGTTTTTCGCCGAACCCTGAACCTGGGTTATCTTTTCCACACATCCTGTTGAAAACGACATTAGTACAACCAATGTTGCCGACAAAAGGACATCCTTTACTTTAAAATTCATTGACCTTAGTTTCATTGTAGTATTTTTTAAGATAATTTATTAAGATTGATTAAAACAGAACCACATCTATTTGCAAGACACCTTTACCGCTTTCGGGATTCCAGATCCCATTGAAGTTTACAGGAATTTTTTTGTTGAACACCTCTACACTTTTACTTAAAGTTAATCCGATATTTACAAAGTTGGCTCCTTTACTGTAAAATGTTTTCTCTGTTGAGAACGAGAAAGCTCCACCGGCAAAAGCACTTAATTGATAACCCCCTTTATTGTGCAGCCTGTATTTAGCCTCTACATAATTTGAGTAAGAATCCGTTCTGTCACCGTTTTCGTCTACTTCGTAATCTTGCCCTTGTCCTGCCAGTATGGTTGCCCAAAACAATGTCAAAGGAACTTCCTCCGAAACAGTATATCCCAATGCAATATCCACAAAATTGGGTGAGGTTTCCTTTGCGTAACTAAACATATCAATATCTTCTTCGTCTTGACTCGAATAGTTATTGTGACTCACCACTTCCACATAAAAGTTATCGGCAAATCGGTACACCCCATAATATGAATATTCCTTGAAGGTTCCGTCAAAACTCGCCCCTCCCCAAAGACCAAGCGTCAATTTTCCGCTTCTATCGTTATATTCAAGTGCCGTCGAAGTCATCACACCGGGCGTAACCACAAAACCCCTCCACATATGCATATTTCGCAAACTTAAATACCCTTGAAATGGTTTGTAGGCATTTTCCACCTCCTGTGCGGAAAGGGTATTACCACAAACAAGAACTACACCTATTATTACTGCCGCCTTCAGGTTCCTCATCCATTTAAATCGCAGATTTAAATAAGTTCGGTTTTCACTTTTACCCCAGTCTCCCTTTCCCATCGATTCTTTGTATTTTTCCATGACCTTCCAGATTTTGATTTCAATCGCACTGCTATTTAAGCGTATATTTTACGTTTATTGATTCAAATGTACAGTTTTTATTATCATACTTACAAACTTTTTAACATTTATTTTTTGCTTTTCTTCTATATTTAATCATACAATCCTTCCAAAAGCCTTATAAACAAAGACATTTTTAAAGTATGTTAAAATTAAAACTTACAGCGTATATTGTACGCTTATTATTTAATGCAACCTTTTTATTTGTCCTAAAATGCAGATTGGACCAACTATAAATTTGATTTTTCCAATAGAAAATTGCTACACTAAGATATTTTGTGATTTGGGACAGGTTGATTAACGGCAAAACCTCAACGCAAGAATTCCTGTATCAGGCACCCCCTGCGGCAAGCCTTATGCTTACGCCTGCTGCCAGTACGAAATTTAAACCTATAATGCCGAATCTTGGCTAATATTGCACCTTGCTCTTTTTTCGCTTCTTGTTACCCTTAGGCAGAACTGAAAACACAAGCAATGGACGCCTCTTGCCTTTTAGCTTTATCGCATCCAGTTTTACAAAATTATACTCGTCTTTTTGTTCAAAGGCCTCATATAAAACGCCCGATATCAAAAGATCCTTTCTGTATTCGTTACATTTCGACTCGATTCTGGCGGCCGTATTTATGGTATCGCCGTTATAAGAAATATCCCTACGTATACTTCCAACCTGAAGCACCATCACCTTTCCGATATGCAGGCCAGCCTTAAACTGCGGCACCTCACCATATCGCCAGCGGTAATACCGCGAACGCTTTTCAATCACCCTCAAAAACGCAAAAAATGCCCGGATGCAATTCGTATTCCGAATGCCATTATGTTCGTCCCAGGTAACAACGGCGCCATCTCCCAGGTAATTATAAATCTCCCCTTGGTAGTTATAAAGCACGGACATGTCGTGGAAAACATCCTGTACCAAACGACTGAATTTTTCATGTCCCAATTGCTCTGCCCTTCTGGTGGAAGATTTCATATCAATAAACATGAATATCTTTTTTTCTTCGCGGGGCTTATTTAACCTGCCAAAAAACCAGTTGAAGAAATTACCTACACCAATTTTCTTGTACATTTCCCTAAAGGTACTATTCCCAATACAGGCCAAATAAAAATACACGAAAAACCGAACATCATTTAACCCAAAATCAGGAATATGACTAACAAACGACTGGTAATCGACAACGGAATTAAAACTCAAATTTTTGTTTGCAGCCAGATACAGCAAAACAAAAGCCAACGCAAAATATAGTATCGACCGCAAAAATACCATGGTTCGTATGGGCGAAAACCTCATAACGCGATCTGAAACGAGTATATCCCAAAAAGCAAACAGCGCAGTAACAACCACACTGACAAACACCACATTGACATATACAGACTCCCTGGCAAGCAATCCAAAGTAGTTGATAAAAACAGACTGATCGCCTGTTAAAAACAAGTAAAAAAACAAAGCTAAATTCCAAAATATCAAATGATACCTAAAGGATTTATAGATTTGAGCAAACCATATTTTTAGCTTTTCTTTTAAAAACATTCTTTACAGACCAACAAGCAGGAAATAAGAAACGATAGACTTTATCTTTTTCCCCTGTTCGTGTTACTCTTAAAAAGGAAAATTAGTTTCAGTATTTGTATTTGAGTTATTAACAAATAGCAAAAGCGCATCCCTATTATGGAATGCATCGAAAATCAGAAACATGAAATTACATTTTACAATCTAATCGACAGCCTCGCAATACACGTTATTCAATACCGTTAATATTGCTCATCCTAGACAGCTTCGCAGTTTTTTTTCTAGTAAAACAATTCGCACAACAAGCACAATTCGGGGTTTAACCCCCAAAAAAAGCCGTTTGAACTGAATCAAACGGCTTGATAAAATTAATATAACTTAGCCTTAAATCAAATCAATGCTTCGCTTAACAAAATTAGTCAACGCTTTACCTTTAAGCATGTTATTTGAAAGAAGCGCAAGATCGATAAGCTGAGACACCAATTTATTGTCGGTACTAAAACCACTTAAAATTTCTGTCTTTTTAGCGTTCAGATCGTTGATTTTCTTGTCAACATCTGCCAACTCGTCTTTTTCGGCCTGAGGCACCTCTTCATCTTTCTTACCTTCTTTGGCTTTTTCAAGCTCCTGACGTTTTCCGTTCAAGCTTTCGATCTTTCCTCGCAAGGAGTCAACCTGCTCCCCAACTTTCTCGTTCTTGTCGGCCAAAATACGCTCCACCAAAGGATGGTTTTCATTTACCACCAACTGGTAACTATCAGGCATTTCGCCATAGAAATTCATTCCGCCACCCTGCATTGCGCTCATCTCTTTCATACGACGCATAAACTCTTGCTGGGTAATGATAGCCGGGTTAGAATCAGCTCCCATGGCTTCAAAAGCAACAATAAAGTTCATTTTATCCCCATTGGGAACCTGGGCCGAAAATACGGAAGTCAAATCTTCCTTATCGCTTGCGGACAAGTTCGACTCCAGTGTATTTTCTTTGGGTATCAGTTTTTCAACCACGTCACCATCCACGCGAACAAAACGGCTCTTTTCGAATTTCTGCTCCAGATGATTGATAAAATGGGTATCCAACTGACCATCCATTAACAAAACATCATATCCCTTATTTTTAGCTCCTTCGATAAAAATATGCTGCTCTTCGGCATTGGTAGTATACAGATACACCAACTGATCGTCTTTATCCGTTTGGTTCTCCTTGATAATATCCTTGTATTCGTCGAAAGTAAAATATTTACCGTCTGTGTTTTTAAACAAGGTAAACTTCTGGGCCTTATCGTAGAACTTTTCTTCCGTCAACATACCGTACTCGATAAACAGCTTCAAAGAATCCCATTTTTCTTCGAACCCTTTTCTGTCTGCCTTAAAGATTTCCGATAAACGGTCCGCCACTTTTTTGGTGATATGGTTCGATATCTTCTTCACATTAGCATCCGCCTGCAAGTATGAGCGGGAAACGTTCAACGGAATATCGGGTGAGTCAAGAACGCCATGCAAAAGGGTCAAAAACTCAGGTACGATATTTTCCACAGAATCGGTAATAAATACCTGATTGCTATAAAGCTGAATTTTGTTTTTCTGAACTTCCACATTATTCTTGATTTTTGGGAAATACAGAACTCCTGTCAGGTTAAAAGGATAATCTACGTTTAAGTGTATGTTGAAGACAGGATCTTCGCTCATTGGATACAGATCTTTGTAGAACCTATTATAATCCTCGTCTTTCAGTTCGGCAGGTTTGCGCGACCAAAGCGGATTGGTATCGTTTACCACGTTATCCTCTTCAAGCTCTACCTCCTTACCATCTTTCCACTCTGTTTTCTTACCAAAAGCAACTTCAATAGGCAAAAAGCGACAGTACTTGTTCAGCAAACGGGTTATTTCAGCTTTTTCCAAGAATTGCTTATTCTCATCGTCAATATAAAGAACAATATCAGTCCCCCTGTCCTCTTTGGTAATTTCATCCAAAGTAAACTCGGGGCTTCCGTCGCACGACCACTTCACGGCCTTAGCCCCATCTTTATGCGACAAAGTATGGATTTCCACCTTTTTGGCAACCATAAACGAAGAATAGAACCCTAAACCAAAATGACCGATAATGGCATTTGAATCGTCTTTATATTTATCGAGAAACTCCTCTGCTCCCGAAAAAGCGATCTGGTTGATGTACTTTTCTATTTCTTCGGCCGTCATACCAACGCCTCTATCGGAGATAGTCAAGGTTTTCTTTTTCTCGTCAATTGAAACTTTAACCTTAAGCTCTCCCATTTCGCCCTTAAACTCACCTACACTAGATAAAGTTTTCAGCTTTTGAGAAGCATCAACAGCATTGGAAACAAGCTCTCGTAAAAAGATCTCATGATCGGAATAAAGGAATTTTTTAATGATGGGGAAAATATTCTCAGACGTAACCCCAATATGACCTTTTGACATAGTATTATAAAATTTTGTGATTAAACTTATTTATGTCTCGGTTTAATCAAAGGGTATGCCAAGCAAAATAAAATGACAGATAGGCAGAATATATGACACGACGCTGCCATTCGTGCATATAATAAGCGATATGCACGACATTCTCCGTACAAGCGTGCAACAATCAATCAAAAAAAACACTTATTGCTATTTAAACACTTTTTTCTTATATTAGCTTAATTATTATTTAGGAATTATTCTTATTTAGGTTTTATTCTGATATGACAACGAAAATTCACAAAAGACTTGCTGAATCCGGGCTGAAAGTAACTCCACAAAGGGTGGTTATTTTAGAAGCCCTATACCAACTCAACAATCATCCTACCGCGGATCATATTATAGAATATATCCGAAAAAACCATCCTAACATAGCTACAGGAACCGTATATAAAACGCTGGATACTCTGGTGGAAAAAGCACTGATAAAAAGGGTTAAAACGGATCGCGATGTAATGAGATACGATGGCATAACCGAAAAACACCATCACCTGTATTGTTCGAAATGCGACTTAATAGAGGACTATCGCGACCATGAGCTGGATAAGATGCTGGAAGAATACTTTGCGAAAAAAAACTTTAAAGGATTTCATATGGAAGATATCGTTCTTCAGATAAGAGGAACCTTTGATAAATGCTAGATAAAAACCAAGATTACAATATTTTCTTTAACGATTTAATTACAAAACAGATGGAACAGATTCAAGAGCAACGAGTAGTGAGTTTGCCAAGAATTGGCGATCCTGCACCGGAATTTACCGCAGTTACTACCCAGGGAAACATCAATTTCCCATCCGATTACAGCGGAAGTTGGGTCATTCTATTTAGTCACCCCGCGGATTTTACCCCTGTTTGCACATCGGAGTTTATGACTTTTGCCAGCATGCAAGATCAATTTGCGGAAGCCAATTGCAAACTGGTGGGTCTTTCCGTAGACGGGCTATACAGTCATATTGCCTGGCTACGCACCATTAAAGAAAAAATCGAGTACAAAGGCATGAAGGATGTCGAGGTTACGTTTCCGCTAATCGAAGACATCACGATGAATGTGGCCAAAAAATACGGTATGATTCAACCTAACGAAGACACAACCAAAGCGGTACGTGCCGTATTCTTTGTTGATCCCAAAGGCATCGTGCGCTCAATGATTTATTACCCACTTAGTTTGGGTAGAAATTTTGATGAACTTTACCGTGCACTAATTGCCATGCAAACCGCGGATGAGTTTGGTGTAGCCACGCCGGCCGACTGGCGCCCCGGTGACGACGTGATTATCGGCCCTGCCGGTTCATGCGGAGCCGCCCAGGACAGAATGGAAGACAGTGAGATAGATTGCAAAGACTGGTTCTTTTGCACCAAGAAACTGGATAAGGATACAGTATTGAATAAAGTGCTAAAGAAATAATGAGGCACCAATTATAAGACAAGGCGGGTACGTAAACCATAAAAAAGTTTGCCATCCGCCTTTTTTGACGCTTGCATTTCGCATAAAAATAACATTAACGATAAGAAACCCATACGACAAGATTTCGCTTGATAAAATGAAAACAGCAGATCAATCATCCAGTTATGGTTCCAACAGAATTGAAGAAACTCATAATTTTTGGAAAAATGCCCGCATCCCAAAAATAGGAATAGCCAATTGCATTACCTTCTCGCACAAAACCGATGTACCAAAGAAATATTTTTCTGAAGATTTTGAAATTTTTACGGCCGATTGCACATATGGCAGGTTAAAAAAGCATGAGATATTGGGAGAAAACAGCAACAGGGTTGTATGTAATTCTGCCGGTCAGACAGAATTCCTTACGCAAAATAAACCGAATTGAATATTTCACCTGAATGATGCGAAGGACACGATATGATTTTTAACCAACATGCGCAAACTCCGGTAACCTGTTTGTTCGATAAAGATTTTAGTAACAATAACAATCCTGCCGCAGCAATAAAAGATATCGAAAGGAAAATAAACCACCTCAAAAAGCTACTTACCTTTTACAAAAAAACCCTCTTGCCTGCATAACTGCAAACAAGAAGGTTTAATGGTTTAGATTAGAGTAATCTCCATATTTAATTATATGGCAGAACTTCCTCGCTCTTCAGTCCGGATACGGATACATTGCTCAAGGGGTGTAACAAATATTTTTCCGTCACCCACTTCACCTTCGTGACCGTTGTGCGATTTAGCTGCCTTTATAATTGCGTCAATAGTTACTTCAACATACTCTTTGTTTACGGCTATCTCCAAACGCATTTTTGGCGTAAGGTTAGGGACCACCTCTTTTCCGCGATAAACCTCCGTGCTCACCTGGTTACCATGACCGGAAACCCGGGTTACGGTTATACGGCTAATACCAGCCCGGATCAAACCTTCGCGTACCTGGTCCAACTGGTACTCTCTTATAATTGCTGTTATTAATTTCATCTTATTAAGAATTAGTATAAAGCGTTAAGCATTAAGTATACATATATTTACATGTTCAAACCTAACCTACTTAAACCTTATATATTACTTTATCTATGTATTTTAAACTTTAAAATCAGACATTAGTTAGGATTCATCATACCATAGCCTCTTTCACCGTGGTAGGCATGGTCAAGTCCCATCATTTCTTCTTCGTCGGTAGACTTAAACTTGAACAACTTCTCAACTATCCAAATTAACGCTATCGTCAGCACAATTGAATACACAATAGCTATTGCTACAGCAGCCACCTGAACACCCAACTGATCCCACACAGACCATTGTCCGCCGGCCAGCGAAGCAGCATTCTCCATCCAGCTGTTTCGTATAAAGAAGGTTAAAAAGATAGCCCCGATAATACCGCCAACACCGTGAATACCAAATGCATCCAACGAATCGTCATAACCCAATTTGTCTTTTAATATTAAAGCTCCATAACACACTAAGGAAGCCATACTTCCCAACGCCATGGCACCAAGTGGCTGAACCACTCCCGCAGCAGGGGTAACAGCAACCAGTCCGGCCAAAATACCCGACGCAAAACCCAACGCCGTTGCTTTACCATACTGAACAAGTTCGATAATAGCCCACATCAATGCCCCGGTAGCTCCGGCAACCTGAGTCGCGGTTAACGCTTGTGCTGTACTGATTCCACTTGTAATACTGGAACCCGCATTGAATCCAAACCAACCGACCCAAAGCAGCCCAACGCCCATCATGGTCATCACCAGGTTATTTGGACGTAACTGACGCAGAGGATAACCGCGACGTGCCCCCAAATAAATAGCTGCTACCAATCCGCTGATACCCGCTGAAATGTGTACCACGGTACCACCTGCAAAATCGATGGCTCCATCAGCTCCCATATTAAACAAAAAACCATCTTCGGCCCAAACCCAATGGCACAATGGATTGTATACCAATATACCCCAAAGGGATATAAAAATCAGGTAACCTTTAAACTTTACCCTTTCGGCAAACGCTCCGGCAATAAGTGCAGGAGTTATTATGGCAAACTTACCCTGAAACATAGAGAACACCAATTCAGGTACCCCGCCTTCCATTACAGTTTCGTCAATTCCTTTAAGGAAAACATAATCGCTGTTCCAGCCAAACCATCCGCCAAAAACAGATTCTCCAAAACACATAGAATAGCCCACGACTACCCAAAGAACGCTCATTACACCCATGGCTGCAAAACTGTGCATCATGGTTCCCAATACATTTTTAGATCTTACTAAACCGCCATAGAACATGGCCAGTCCCGGTACCATCAAAAGTACCAATGCAGTTGATGTAATCATCCAGGCCGTAGCTCCGGCATCTACTTCAGGGTTGGCGGCCCAACCGTTCACGAAAAACCCCAGCAACAAAGTTGCTAAAAGAATTGCTCTCTTCATAAAAATACGCTTAATAGGTGATAATTATCATTTCTCGCGTGCAAACTTATAATTTTTTATAGTACGGTGCAAATGATATTATATTTTACAAGGCAAAACCCCCTTTTTACAATAGTATGTTTTACAAATAGAACATCTCACAGCAAACAGCTCCCCATAAACAACCCCCACACTTAAACTAATATTGCTTTTATGGCAAAAAAAACACAAAAACAAATAAATTAAAAAAGCCCGACAAAATTTGCCGAGCTTCAATAACTGTATTTTTTTCAGCGCTAATTCAAATATGCTTCCAGTTCTTCCTCAATTTTAGATTTTTTTAATGGCTTTTGGAAATAACCATCTATCAAGTCAGCATCTAAGGCTTTTTCAATTTCGGGAGTTAAACCATATCCTGATAACAGAAAGTAAGGGATGCCACCTCTTACTTTTCGGGCAGCAGAAACAAAATCCAGCCCGTTCATCCCCGACATTTTCATATCCGTTATTACCACATCTATCCCAGTATGGTCATCCAATATCTCAAGCGCCTCTGCACCAGACTCGGCAGTAACGATTTCATAAACCCCACGAAACATAATGGTGAACAACTTTAAATTTATTGGTTCATCATCTACATATAGAACAACACCTAGTTTGCACATTTACTTTTTACTTTTTACCGGGATAATCGCAGTAAAATTAGATCCTCCACCTTTATCGGAACCTACTCTTATCTCAACCCCATGTTTATTAATAATGTTATCAACTGTGGAAATTCCCAATCCTGCGCCGTCCCCTGCTTCTTTCGTGGTTAAAAATGGTTCAAAAATGAGGTTCTGGAACACTGCATCCATTCCTTCACCATCATCTACTATAGTAACCATCTATTTTTGCGAATTACTCAACAGTTTAACTTTCTACTATTTTTCCTTTAAGCTTTATTGCCTGTATAGCCTTATAATATGCATTCATAAAAACGTAATGCAAATCGCCTTTATTTCCGTCCAACATCACCTCCTCCGGCGGATCATGCCAAACCAAGTTAATTCTTGCAGTGGTTTCAAATTCAAAAATATCCAAATAATCGTCAATAATAATGCGAATATGGTAACTTGAAAAATATTTTTGTTTAGAAATCTACTTTAATCCAGTCTGTGAATACTGCACATTCTCATATTTCATCAAGTCCAAACTGACCCATGCCAAAAATTCTTCCCATAATTTTTCACATACCGCCATTCGAAAAAGTACGCCATGCCGCCCTTTTCTTCATCCATTTTTCCAATCAGCATACTCACGGATTTCTTATCCTTCTTTAAAAGGAAAATTCCCTCAGCAATATATCAATAAAAAATAATATTTGGTGCAACTATTAAACGTAAGAATTGTCATTCGTTAAAAAAATAGATTTTTGGAAACGGAAAATCCCAACATACAACACCAACCGGGAATAAAAAAGGCGCAAAAAAGCACCTCCAAAGAAAGCACTTAGACATAACACTTAAATTAAGTTTATATTTTTTTTCATTTTTATTTTTGCAGTTCGAAAAATTCCTATACATTTGCACCCGTTATCAAAAGAGATACACACTGAAACAACAGCAACAGCAAGGGTTTCAGATAAGATATAAAATTTTTGGAGAGATGGCAGAGTGGTCGAATGCGGTGGTCTTGAAAACCATTGTACTGCGAGGTACCGGGGGTTCGAATCCCTCTCTCTCCGCATAAATAGACTCTTATAGTAAGAATCAAGTAACCTAATTACTTTTTAGTAGTTAGGTTTTTTTTTACTTTATTTTTACTGATAACATATGAATATTCTATTTTGGCTTGCAAAAAGTAAGCGAAATAAAAAAGGTCAAGTACCTGTTTACGTTCGGATTACTATCAATGGTGAACGTGCAGAATTATCCACCAACCTTTGGATTCTCGAAAAAGACTTTGACAACCGGTACAAGAAAATCAGGAAAAGTCACCCCCTTGCAGAATCGTACAATAAATCCTTGCTATCGGTTACCTCCAAGTTAAACAATCTCTATCATAACGCTATTTTCTTTGATGGTTATACTCCAAATGCTAAACAATTAAAAGATAGGTATCAGAAAGGTACTTTTGAAAGCAAAACCCATATAAAGGCCATTATTAACGAATATATAAGCAACAAACACCCTGATGAAGAATCAGAAGCTTACAAAAAAGACAACCGATATGCAGTTTTAGTTATCGCTTCATTGGCTCAATTGAACTTTTTAAACAGCAAACTTGATGATTACAACGATTACATAATAGATAAACTGGCACACCATATTATTGTAGAGCGCAAATACAGTATAGGCTATTGTAAAAAGTCTCTGAGCTTCTTTAAAAGTTCACTCCTGTTTGCTTACAATAGGAGGTATTGTAACCGTTTTCCGAGTTTCAACAAAATAAACTACCGCGAAACCAATCATATTATTTACTTATCGGATGCTGAATTAAAGAAACTGGCCAAGTATAATTTTGAGAATGATGCCCTGGATAAAGTTCGGGATTGCTTTTTGATGCAATGTTATACCGGATTGGCTTACATCGACCTGAAGAACTTGAATAAAGAAAACATCCAATTTGAAAAGGATGGATTATGGATTAATAAAAGGCGGCAGAAAGTAAAAACAGCAGAATGTAACATCCCTCTATCTCCTACGGCTGTCAATATTCTGCAAAAGTATGATTTTGAAATGCCCATTGTCTCGAATCAAAAATACAATACGCACCTGAAGACAATAGCAACGCTTTTAGGTATTAATAAGAAGCTGACTTCGCATGTTGGCCGCAAAACCTACGCTACCTATTTATTAAATAAAGATGTGCCGATTGAAACTGTAAGTGCGCTCCTGGGGCACTCCAATATATCAATTACCCAAAAAGCTTATGCAAAGGTGCTGCACATGAAAGTGGCAAAGGATGTAAGAGCCGTACTATAAAAAGAAAGGAGTAGGTTTAAAAATCCTACTCCCTCATTTTTATTCTTCCTGGCTTGCAAGTTTCCGTTCAAATACCAAGTAAGTTAAATCCTCACCGTTGTACCGGTTCTTCTCGCAAATGGCTCGACCGCCTTTTTGCACCTGGATAACCATACCACCATCGTATTCAGCTTTT
Organism: Saccharicrinis sp. GN24d3; assembly: GCF_052400645.1. NCBI lineage: Bacteria > Pseudomonadati > Bacteroidota > Bacteroidia > Marinilabiliales > Marinilabiliaceae > Saccharicrinis > Saccharicrinis sp. GN24d3. The sequence goes on along the minus strand of NZ_JBQTGI010000011.1, from coordinate 184,158 downwards.
GAACCACCGCGAACAGTTCCGTTAGTGGTTGACTGAAAAATAACAATAAACATGGTATCAGGATGTTCTTTGCGTAGCTTATCAAAGTCGTCCTGGTCAACGTTCGGTATCTTACCCCAACTATCAATAACAACTACATCGAATATTTTAGCTGCAGCTTTAATATCCTCTATGCCGTTCGGGCAGCTTTCGGCTATCTGTACACTATTAACTATTGTTGGGCATAGATATTCGTTACGCATATCTTTAACCAGGTTAGAACGCTTACCAATTTCCAAGGTAAAACAACCAATGTTGAATCCGGCTTTGGCAAAGGTATTCATCATTTGATAAGTTAAGCGCGACTTACCGGCTCCTTTCTCACCACGCAATACAATGGCATATTCGTATCGCTCCACATAACCAAGGAACTTACCCAAGTCACCAGGTAATTGAATTTTCTCCAATTCGTTCTCCGGCTCTGTGTCGGTTATTGGTGTAAACAAGCCGTTTACAGCATCGTTATTTTGCACATTATCCTGGTTGTTTTGTTCTGCTTCCAATTGGTCGGATGGTGCGGATGGGGACGGTTCAGGCGTTAAGTCAACCTGAAACCGGTCAACTACTACTGGTTCACGTACCGGGGGTTCAGTTCCCGATTGCTCCTGAACTTGTTTTTGAGATGGAGTATTATTATCAAGTCCATTTAGTTGCTTGTTTGGTTTCTTCGTTACTTTGCGCTTAACCGTACGTTTTTTGCTAGATGCCCCACTACCACTAGCTTTTTTTTGTATGGTTTTGGTAGTGGCTTTAGACTTTCCCAGGCCAAAGTATTTATCCAGGCCGCTTAATGTGGTAGGTTCAAATCCAATGTAATCAGCTTTACCCTCCATGTACTTTTTCATAGCCTTGTATGCCAGTTGCAATTCATGTGCGTAAAAATCTTCTTTACTAATCTTCTTTTGTTCGGTGGCACTATCAAAAGCTTTCATAATGCGCTCTACCTTTTCTTTATCCGGCTTCACTTCGCCCTCGATACCAACAAAGCGTTTAAGTAAATTAACCGATGTACGAATAGCCACTTCATTTGATGCCTGGCTAACTTTATCCTGGAACGTTTTATCAACTTCCATAGTAACATGTGTTAGCTTTTGTTTGGTCATAGCTTCGAGTAATGCAGCCAACTTTTTAGAACATTGCCATACCAGGTCAGCATGTTTACTTTTACGGCTTACTTTACGTTCAGTAATTCTACGCTCAAAGTCGCGGTAAATAGTAAGGATAGTACGCCTTTGTCGCTCTTTACCAATGCAACCGTTAAACCTACGCAATAGGCGCACATCTTCGGTAAAATGTTCGGTTTTTATTGGCTCAACCTTGTTACATTTTTCGTCCTTTTTTGATGGAGCGGCTTTTTTTGTAACAGGCTTCTTTGCCTTATTGGTGGATTTCTTTGCGTTTTGCGCAACTTTCTTTACGTTTTTGGTCGATTTTGTAACGCTTTTGGTCTTTTTCGGTTCAGTTTTGGTCTGTTGACGTTCGTACTCTTTTTTGATAATGTTGTCAACCAGTTTCATGTGATTGTCCAACATTTCTTTGATGTCCTTATCATCTTTGTAGAACTCTGCATAATCGGCAAAGTCCTTATGAGCTTCCTGGATATAATCCGGTTGTTTGGCAAAGTTGATTTTTGCTGTTTTCTCCTGGTAATTGCTAACTGTAATCATAGCTATATATTTTTTCGAAAAAGTTGTATATAATTTTGTGTGATAATTGTATTTCTAAGCTGCTTGCTTTTGCTTGATAATAATAGCCTTTGCACGAAGCTTTAAAAGCTTAATTTTACGCGCTGAATCATTCTTTTTAGGCTTTTTGCTATTCTGCATTCGAAGCTTCTGTTCAAACTCCTTTCTATCTTTCTGCAACTGCTTTTTAGCCTTAACGGTTAGTTCGTCCAGTTCATCAACTGAGTTCTCTCGATTAGGCTCAATAAACTGGTCGAAGATGTTACGACCTACTTTAACAGAAATACGGTGTTTTTCGCTTAGTATGGTTAGAAACTTCACCGCGTTACTGTCGGAAACTTCGCCTACCATATTGCCCGATACAAGTGTGAAACCTACATTACCATCAACCTGGCTGTATAGCTCTTCATCTTTAAAAATAGACTGAAAATGTGTCTTTTTAGGAATGATAACCTTGTAACCATCTGCCCTGCGGAAGAAACCAATGCCGTTTTCGCTCTGAACGCTTGCACCATTGCGCAAACTCTTAATGTAAGGAATCGCATCTTTGATGGATACCATCACATAAGCATTGTTCGTGTTTCCCTTTTGGTCCGGTGACCAACCTTCAGGCATTAATACACCTTTTCGTGTGTCTCCGGATTTGGTTGTGAAGCTTACAAGCTTTCCGTTTTCGGTTGCTGCCTGGAGTAAGTTTCCGGTAAAGATATACCTGGTATGTCGGTTTGCATCGTAGGCTTTTATATGGTCATTCCAATTCTCAACAAATAATTCGCTATCAATTGTGGTTAATCTGTAACTACGTGATAAAATGCGCTCCGCTTCCCTGCCTGTATCTCCTGACAATGGCAATGCCAACATCTTACGACTATCTGCAATGGCTATCTTTACCTTTACTGCGCTTGGTGCAAATGGGTTGGCTCTTTTCTTGTCGATATGCAAGCCCAGGGAAATTCCTTTAACACTTTCACCCATTGCATCGAAACCAATTGCCGGAACTTGTAAGCCCTGGCCAATTTTAAAGAATCGGATAAAGTTAAGCATGTGGCTTTTTCGGTTGTTCAGCTCTCTTGATTTTTGCTGTTGGTCTAAAGTCCTGGCTTTGTTCAGCTCTTTTTCTCTTTCAGCCAGGTACTGACTTTGATTGTCAGCTTTTTTATACTTGGCTTCGTTGGTGATATTCTCAATGGCTCTGTCGTACTTATCCTCAATGGCCATTAGTTCTTTTTCTAATATGGAGCTGCTTACCTGGTTTAAATGAGCAATGATATTACTCTTTATTTCATCGGCTGTTTGTCCGTTTAAAGCATCCTTAATTTGCTTTTCAAGCTCCATTTTCTTGAATGGCTTTCTAAGCACATTACACTCGCATTTTTCCAGGTAGGTATCCTGACCAAATGAGGACTCTCCACCTTGGCCGGCTTTTGTTATTTTACGCTCTTTTGTTTCGGCCTGTAGGTTTAAGGTTTCCAACTCAAGGTCGTATTCACCTGACTGAATTAAGTACTCCACATAATCATGGTAACGCTCTAGTACATCTTTATAGAACTTGCGTTGCTCTTTTACCGGAAGTATGGCCACACGTCCGGAAACGAATAATGCAAAGTCTTCATCAATGCTGTTTTCGTCTTTACTTGACCTGGTTGGATTACCTAAAGCCAGGTTAAGCTTTGGATTCTCGATAAGGTAAAGTTTTACCACCTTGTCACCGTACTTATTCAGGAAGTCATCCGTTTTAAGCTGCTTTTCACTACTCTTTTGGTTACTGGTTGTATTGGCATCCAATGACTTCAATTTCTTTTGAAGCATCATCATTAAACGCTGTTCAGCCGGTATGGTAGAAATAAGATAATCGTATCTCGGTTTATATATCTGTCCGGTTCGGTTGATGCGTCCACGCTTTTGGATCTCTGTGTTAATATCAAGCTCTGCCTGGAGTATTATCATCACACGCTTTTTAACTTCGCTCTCCGGAACTTTATCGGTAGGAACTGCATGTGCAGATGCACCTGTAGAACCGGATTGATTAATCAGCAATGCATCCAGTTCGTTGTTATTGAACTCACGAAACAAGTCGTTAGTACTTTCCTTTTTGCGTTTTTCGATTAGTGCGGTTGAAGCAATGGTATCAACATTGCCTAAAGTATGCTTACTGTAACGTAATGCCAGTTTACGACCGGTAACTTCGCCAACGGTGAACCCTGCCTGTTCAATCTTCTGTACAATTAAATCAATAGGACTTATTAATATGCCGGTAGCTGCATTCTCTATTTTATCCAGGATTGTGTAGTAGTCGCTTTGAGCATCCGCATCGAGCGAAGCAATATCCAGTTCATGTTTAATGGTTGAACCATCAATATCACGCTCTGTATATCTCAATACGCTATTTAAGCCTTTTTCAAGTACAGTTGAGAAGTCTGCGTTAATTGTATCATTCACACCGCCCATATCCTCTAAAAAGCTCCCCATTGTGCTACTGAATGCAACAATAGGCTTATATCCCTGCTTCATCATTTTAATGGCATGGTTCGCCACGCTTTCAGCCTTAATGGCAAATAGCATTTGATTTATGATATTGAACACCTTTGAGAAATAAGGCATATTATCTACTCCGGCTCTTTTTGTACCTTTTCGGGCTTCAATTTCTGCACCGGTGGCAGCTGCTATGGAATCCATTTCACTTATGATTGGCGTAATGTGAAGCTCCTGAAACTCGATGATGTCACGAATAATGTCTGTCACCTTATCGGCCATTCTCTCATGTTCTTTTGAAAGGCTATCCAGGTTCATGTAGTTGACTTCAACGCCCTCGAACGAACGTTCACGCCTGATTAATTGCCCCTCGAGTACCAATTGAGAAGAAAGAACCTCTTGTAAGGCCACACCTCCATTAAGGATAGCATCTATTAATCCCTCATTGGTTAATGAAGCTTCACGTATGGCCGTTTTCATGGCGTAAATAGGCATGTTATCCGGTCTTTTGGCATAAGTGGCCGAAAGGAAAACAACGCCTTTGGTTTGCCATAAAACAGAGCGCATAAACTCACCTGTCTGTGAGCTTCCTGAAGAATTGTGAGCTTCATCCAGGATAATCAAATTGCCTTTGGCCATTGCAGCCAAAAAGCCAGGCTTTAATGGTTTCTTCTTTGGTTGGTTAAACTGGCTGTATGTGGCACACACGTAGTCATACTCTTTACCAAGCTTTTGACTTTTCAGTATTTTATCCTGGTCAGCTTTTACCGGAGCTTGATAGATGGTTGTTCCGTTTTTGTCTTTAATGTGGGTTTTGCTTTCCCTGGCATTAACGATGAACGGTACATATTCCTCGCTTAGAATATCCACCATATCACGGTAAATGTCACTAAATAAGTTAGGTTTTTCGGATAAGAAAATAGGCTTCATACCGTTTTTGATACCATAACGAATCATAGCTGCTGCCTGGCGACCTTTCCCTATTCCGGTTTGGTCGCCAATGATGATACCCTGCTCTTTTTCCTCAATATTGAAAATGGCCAGGGCTACACTATCTACCTGTTCGGCTGCCAATGACTTAACCAACTGTTCATCGGTATAATCCAACTTAGTAGCCACATACTGAAACAATGGCATTCCAATTTTCTCTTTGACTTTACGAATAGCAATGTGCATTTCGTAGCCCATTGAATCGGGTACAACTGTATCCAGGATAAACCCTTTTTCTGTTGCAGGGATGTAGGCCATACCTAAACCTGTATGACCAACCAATCCCTCCAGGTAATCAAATTGACTTTCGGTTAATCCTTTAGCCTGGATGTATCTTTTACGTAGTTTACTGCTTTTAAAACCAAGCTCCAATAAGCGTTGGTGTATGTGATTGGGTGTTTTATTGGGAAAAGTAACCGTTAATACGTTACTGTCTAGTTTTATTGTTCCTTTCATTTTAAGACTGTTTTTGCAAGATGATTAAAGCTTTCGCTCTTAGTTTTAGAAGCTTTATATTGGGTTTATTATCCTTTAAGCCAACACGCTCAAATAGTTCCTCGTAGGAGTTTATTACGGTGGTAAGCTCTTCATTTTTTAATGGTGCTGCACCCTCCGGTTTAGCTTTACGTCCATCAATCAGGATTAAGCGTACATCGAAGCCGGTTCCTTGTTTGGTGTAGAGTTTTTTACCATTAATGGAGATAACATCCTCCACGTTGTAATGATGGTATAGGTAGTTCAGGAAGATGCGATTCTTCCCCCTGGTTAATCTGCCTTTAGCATCATAAGTAGAATGACCACCGATTATAATTGCTGCCTTTCCTGAATCCTTTAATGTGTCCAGGGCTGTAATGGCCATTGCATGGTCAAGGTGCTTAATGAGGAAACCACCGGCTTTAATTGGTTCGTCCAGGGTTGCGAATGGTGGATTGGTTGTAATGCCATCGAAGTACCAAAGATATTTGTCAAAAGGCTGTGTTGCATCCTGGTTACTGACCACCTTAAACGGCTGCCGTTTTAAGTTGGATAAACGAATATCATCCAACTCATTCACATAAGTTTGTGTGTAAGGTAGTGCTATGGTCAATAATCCATTCCCTGCACTTGGCTCAAAATACTTTGCCGTAGCTTTTCCATTCTCCACATATCTACTAGCAAGATAGGCCAGGGGTGCAGGGGTAGAATATTGCTGCAACATCATGCTATGCGATGTTCGCAATGATAAGTTGTGTTGTGTGTTATAAAGCTCAACAAGAGCATGAAATGTGGCTTTTATGCCTTTATCCTGGTTACTGGCAATTCGTTGCCTGGCTATGGTAACAATGGCTAACTCTGAAAGCTCTTTAACCCATGTTTTATCTACAATACCAAAACGTTCACCCTCTTTTTCAAGTGAACGTTTGTTGTATTTGGTTCCGGAACTAATTTCTTTAACCAGGTGTTTATAAAACTTGTCTTCTTTAGTCATACATTACTTATCACTATATCAAAAGCTCCTGTTTTGCTGTATACTTCACTTGCAGCCTCATGTCTCTTTGAAGCTTCATTCATTATCTGTGTTCTAAAATCACAAGTTACCTTATGGAATTTGCCAAGCTCCTTTTCTAATAGTTTCAAAGTTTGTTGATGCTCTATATGCACTTGAAATTCCTGAATGAGTTCTACGTATGCGCAAAACTGTTCTTCATCAAATTCTTTCCAATATTGCTTACTCATTTATTTCCCTTTCCATGTACCCAAAAGCATAACTCCACTTATCACCCTGCCAGGTGGATGGAACAGGGTTATCCATTAACCAGGATTCGACCTCTTGGTTGCTAACCTGGCTTAAGAGTTGTTCCTGGTAATAACTCAAACTTTAATTGTTGCTTTTTTTCTGCCTTGGCTTGTTGGCTTACTTTTACTTGCTTTTGGCTTATTTGTACCGTTTAGTGCCGGTTTGCTTTCGTTACCGGATGATGCGGATGCAAGAGCAATAAGCCCAATAACTACTGCACCACCGATTAACAGATTCTTCTTATTGCCTAATAATAATGATGTAATCATGTTGTCTTTTTTACTGGAGTTGCTAAAATATTTCCTACGGCTGTGCCTATCACCAGGGCAACCGTTGCATCTGTTTTTAGATACTTGGCTGCCTGGTAAAAGGTCGCTCCACATAGAGCCACATAAACCGCTTCTTTAATCTTTTCGTTCATCGCGTTTTGCCTGTCTGCGTTCTTTCCTGGTTAGCATTACTTTTTTGGCTGTATCTGCTACGCCTGGTAGTATCTTTTCTCCTGAACGGCCAATAACATAACCACCAATAGAAAGCTTTAATACATCCCAAAAATCAGGTGTTAACTCAGGTTTAGGAATGCCATAAAAGTTGAATAGAATAGGTGCAATCATCACGTTGTACACGATAACCACACCAAACATTATCATTAAAATAGGTCGCCAATTGCGTTGAAGCTTGCTTCCGTTGGCTTCTGCCAGGAGAATAGATTGTTTCACATTTAACATGTGTTCCTGGGCTTGCTTAACCTTATCTAAGACTTCCTCTTTACTTGTGAAGTTTCTATCAAACGCTTCGCCTGTTTTTTCAATGGCCTTGCCTATGCTGTCAATTACGCTCATTGCTATCCTGCATTAAAAATTTGATAAAAAAAAACCTCCGATACCAACTCCAAGCAATAAAGCTGCAGATATAGCCGGTGTGTATTTGAAGCTTGATAAACGGTTTAACCAACCTCTTAGAAAGACTTCGTTACCATTTTTAGCAATGGCATTGTAATAACTTGCCCGGGCTGCTTTATATGCTTCAAATAACTGCGATGGATTTACGCTGTTGATAGCTGCAACTGTCATTCGGCCTTGCGCACCATCAACTTGGATGTTTTTTCCAAATTGGTCACGCAAAACACGTTGTAGTACCTTAATGCCATTACCGCCTGAATTAACGTAAGCATCAAAAATAATACGCTGCATAGAGCTGTCTTTTACCTGGTCCAGGAGAATCCTATCCCAAAACTTAGACTTATAAAATTGTGTTACCAATGGCTCTATTTGTGGGTCTGAAATGCGGTGGTTTCTTGGTAAATTTCCGCGTCTCCGCTTTTCTTCATCAACAATCATCCACCCTGCCCAAGATGGGTGAAACTTTCGGGCAATGCCCTGGTAAGTTTCTCCACCTCGGTCGTTGGAATGGTTGGAATAATAACCCTCGTGTTTAAGAATCTCAGGTAATATAGTATTGAACATGGCTTACAGTTTTAATAGTTTAGACCTCACATCTTCGCCTTTAGGCAATATCTTTGAGCTTTTCATCATATCGTATTCAGCCTGGCTAACCATAGCAACCTTGTTGGTAGCTACCCAAAACTTAACACGCTTTACATTAATGGTTGTCATTAGCTCTACAAGTCCATTCTTGTAGTTGCCGGTTGACGTACCTAAGTGAGTGCGCACCGATAGGTGGGCAAATGGGTCACGTCCATAACCATACTCAGGGCTATGTGTGTTTCCAACGCCTGTAAAGAGGGTTGCTCCATCCACATCAATAACGTAGGCTACATTGCGTAGTACCTTAGAATCGTTAATCAGCATTGAAAAGTGCTGTTTATCCAATTGAGCCGGATAACCTAATGAGGTCAATGCCTTTTCGGTTTGCTCGTTAAAATCACCTGAAGCTCCACCTCCTGATAATACCAGGTGAGAAACATCACCACCACGGTTAATCAATGCCTTTTGCACTTGTTTAACCAGGTCGTTATTATCGCCTTTCTTTAATGGGAAAATACCAGGTATTTCAGTTGGCTCTATCTTGCTGTTATCGCCTTTCTCGTACTTTTTCATCAGGTAAATACCCAATGCAGCAAAGCCGGCAAATGCTATTAAATTTTTCATTTCGTAAACCAGGTTAAAGGTGTTAACATTGGATTGACGTATGAAGCCGCTTTTAATACCGAACCGGTTTTTGATACTGGCTTATACTTACCATTTAAGGCATTATTAAACTTTATCAACTCATCAGGGTCTAACAGGCGGTTAAGCTCTGTCACTAATTCTTTAGAGTATAATTTTCGATAAGCATCCCCCACCATTCGCATGGATACACCATTCTCGTTCATTTTTATTGCAGTGGTGTAAATGGCCTTTTCATCCTCTGTCATGTTAAACCAACCACTATGCAATGCTGAATACATCATACCGGCATATTCAACGGCTTTGCCCTCTTTAGAACCATCACCGTACTTGCTTGCAGCTTGTTTAACGTTGGCTTTTTTGATGTAGGACTTATAGCCCCAATATCCCAAGCCCAACAAAGCCCCTGCACCAACTACGATGCCTACTTTCTTCATGGTGTCGCCATTTGTGGCGGCTGCTATTAATGGAATCATTACATAAACTTTTTATACGTTTGAATCTTCTTGTTTATGCCAGGCTTTTTGCTCTTTTCTGCCAGTATTTTAAGATTCTCGATACTTACATTCTTTGCTATGGTTTGAATGCTTGTTGTCAAATCAATTTCTTCTGACATATCTGATACATTGGCCTGAACAGGGATATTAATAGACTTCATTATTCTTCATTTAAAAAGGTTATCACCTCAGGAATTTTTGATACATCGGCAGCAACGGCTTGTGCCATTTGGAAAAACAGTCCGGCAACTTCATCGCTTTGCTGAGTTAGCCAGGCTTCAATATTCTGTGCTACTTTAGCCTGAATCGTTTCGGCTGCTGAAGCTCCTGGTTGTTCTGCACTTGGTTGTTCTTCTCCTGGTTCAATTGCACCAATGGCAGGAACGTCAATGCCCATTAATCGGCCTATTGCAGTAGCCGCAATGGTAGCTAATGCCGGATTGGTAGAAACAGTTTCTAACACACCTGAAAGACCGTTGCTTTTTTCATATTCCTGGCCTTTGCGTTCCAACTCAAATTCTTTGTCCTTGTACTTGTTGTCTTTTTCAAGTTCAAAGTTTTCCTTTTTCAAGGTTTCGTTTTCATTTTCAAGCTTCTCAACTCTGCGCTCTGATTTGTCCAGTTTGCCCTTGAGGTCTTGAATCATGTAGTCCTTGAAGTCTCCAGGAACATTCATTGGTTGTACTTGTGGTGTGTTCATTGGCTGCGTGTTGGCCTGTGTATTTTCTATTCCATTTAATGTGAGTGGGTACTTTTCGCCTTCCTTTACATTGCTCGAACCATTTCTGCGCTTTTGTTGGATGATAATTGAATCCGGATTATGCGCTTCCAATACTTCGTTGAGTAAAGTTTCAACGTCTGTTGGTTCCAGGTTTTTATAAAGTTGCCGTTCAACGCCTCCAGTATTAATGAAAACGTCGAACGGTTGCCCCAACCTCTGTAAATGTTTTGATGTCTGTTTAATATCCATAATTATTGCGGTTTATGTATGAATGTTATTATCTGCGTCTGCGCCTTATAATTCTTCTGAATGGAGAACGGCTGCGCTTGCGTGATTTAGCTCTTGCTTTTGCTCTTACCCTGGCTGTATGTTGTCTCAATTTCCTGAGTAGAGCTGCTCTTGATGAACTGCTTTTTCTGCGGACAACTCTACGCCTTGATGGTCTGCGGACAATGCGCCTTGTTGGCTTGCGATATGAACGTTTTACCGTTGGTCTACGTCTGATTGTTCTGCGAATCGGCTTGCGTACCGTTCTACGCCTTGATGGTCTGCGAACAATACGCCTTGTTGGCTTGCGATATGAACGTTTAACCGTTGGTCTACGCCTGATTGTTCTGCGAACTGGCTTGCGTACAATTCTACGCTTTGATGGTCTGCGAACAATGCGCCTGGTTGGCTTGCGATATGAACGTTTTACCGTTGGTCTTCGCCTGATTGTTCTGCGAACTGGCTTACGTACTATTCTACGCTTTGATGGTCTGCGAACAATACGCCTGGTTGGCTTGCGATACGAACGTCTTACCGTTGGTCTACGCCTGATAGTTCTACGAACTGGCTTGCGAACCGGTCTGCGCCTAGAAATTGATTTTCTCCTTGCCGTATAAGATTTTCTGCCACGGGAAGAAATAACCCTGCGACTTCGTCTTGAAATACTTGGACGCCTTAAAGGTCTCCGCGTTGAAGTTGCTACCTTTCTTCTTTTTCTCACCAAGGATGATGGACGCTTTTTTTTTGCCATTTGCTTGGCATAGGCTTTAAATGTACGTGCCTGGTTGCGTTTTAACTGACTACGGAACGAAGCACTCATCTTACGCAATTGAGCCTGGTTTTTACGCTCCCAACGTTTCATAAGCAGAGCTACGTAACGCTTTTGGGCTGCTACTTGTCTGCGAAGCTGTGCTATGGTTTTTCGATTTGAAGCAATGGTACGCTTCATAGATGCATGTTCACGTTTGGCTCTGTTCACCTGATTAACACCACGGTGTAAACTGCGGTTTAGCCTGGATGTTTGACGTTGGCCACGTTCAACATTGCTGAAACGCTTTTTTAAAGCTGCTTTCTTGCGCCTTTTGATGTATGCAGCTCTTTTTTGTTCCTTGCTTGGTGGTATTTTCACCTCAGGAAGCTTCTGTAGTTTAGGAACAAATTCGCCTTTTGTTTTGGCTTCCATTCCCAAGGCATATTGAATGCCCTCACTAACCTGGTTAATTAGTGGTTTGTTGCTCATTGTAGTATGAATTAAATGATGATTGATAAGCGATATTTAACGACTGTGCATTATTCAGACTATCCAGGTACATTAACCTTGGATTCCTGGAACGAATCTTATCATAGTACTTGTACCTATTTCTTTGCCATTCCTTTTGTTGTCGCCAATGGTTAAACCTTTCTTTGGTGAATTTTGTGGCCGTTGGTTGATGTGCATAATCGCCGTATGACCTTATGTTTTTTACAGTGTTCTCAATATCGTTGAATCGTTGATGTAGTGCCGGTAGTTCATCTCGGATAGTGGCTAGCTTTGCCTGTATCACTGACATCTCCTTTGTAAAAACAATGTTTGTGCTATTCAGCTTTTCTAGTTGCTTGAAAATGGCACTATCTGTCTCTGACTGTTTCTCCAGGGTTTTGAAAAGCATCATTTGCCTGGATTCTAATTGTTGTTGCTTATTATTTAAGCCGTGCATGGCTTCTCTGACTTCGCCAGGCATGTTAACTACTTGCTTAACTGGCTCAATAACAATCGTTGTAAATACTCCTAAAAGAGTGGTAACGATTAACCCGGCAATGATTTTACCGATGTTTTGAATAACTGCATTTTTAAACGTCTCGCGCATTTTTCTTTGATTTTCGGTGTTAAAATATTAGTTGTCATATTCACGCTTTCGGTTTTTTGCAGTTTCGGGGGGTTTTCTTCTCGATTTGGTGGTTTTGGATAGTTTTTTTCCTAAAAGTCAAATTTGAATTGCACAAATCTTAGTATTCCAGATAATTCAACTTGATTAGGATTCGTATCTCCCCATGCTTGATAAAAATTGAATGGAAAGATGTTTTGTAACTGACTTGTCGGTTCTAAATCAGAAGTATATATTGCTGAAGGTTGGATACTGTATTTCTCAAGTAGTTTAATATCCTCATAGCTATTCATGTCAAAAACTGGACTATGCCATTCAGCAGGTATATCAGGATTGATTTTCAAGAGTTTATTGTCTACAATTTTTGCATTAACCAATGACCCAAATTCCCATTTAATTTGGTCAGGGACGTTAATGTATTTATTGTACTTCTTCTCAGGATCAATATGCCACAATCTGTTACCTCCTAAGATACCACCATGATAGTATTCATCTGAATTAAACCAAAGTGTTCCATCTGTTGGGTCCAAGGCTAACCCTTCGTTAACATGCCCTGTATTTCCAAGACCAAAGGGAAAAGTAAGGACAATCTGACCACCTAAGCTAACCTTAAGCTTTTCATCAACACCATTTACCCAAATGGAAGAATTGCGCTCATCCATTGAGACTCCTTCCGATGCACCATTAACTACTAACTCTCTATCTAACTCTAGCGTGTTATTATTAAAATCAGGTCTCCAGAATCTGATATAGTTAGAACCATCGTATGTAATTAGGAACATTTGCAGGATACTACTCCAGTAAATACTACCGGGATTATTCTGACTATTGGGAAAAGTTAATACGAACAAAATAGTGTTATCCTTTCTTTTGGCAGTTATCCCCGATGTAGTTAAATGGTAATATCTATCAGTGTCAGAATCATATGCTAAGCCTTGTGTTGAAAGCTTCCCCATTGTCTCAACTAAATTGACGTTTCTATTAAATCTTAGAGTAGGTAAATTAGGAGTTTGCACTACTATTAGTTCATTGTTAGCCTTATCGTAGTCTAATCCTGTGTTTGCTGCTAAAGTGCCTATTGGGCTTTCGTCAACAGTAACAGTATTAGTTGAAATAACATTATACCCTGAATATTGTGACAAGTATTCCCAATCATTTGAATTGTAATTGATAGAAATCATTGCCAACTCTACAGTTTTTTCCTCCTCTACTTTTTCAATGGCTTCAGTTAATAATGCTGAAAATATTGCTCTCATTATTGAAAATGTTTTAATAACAATGCATTCCGTACATTATCAATATCCTCCTGTGTTGCCTCCGATTTGTCAAGTATGACTATATCAAATATTTTACCTTCTGTACCCAAAGAACCATCAGCCCTATTACCAATATGTAAAGTACTAATATCAAATGCGCCTAATTCTCCAGTGTTAAATTGTTCACTTCGTGTTTTTAGATAACTATCAGCACCATCAATGGATAATTGATATAATACTTTAGTATCAGCAGAAGGACTTCCACCTGGGTAATCTACTCTTGTAGCGGTAACATAAGAATATACTCCCCTATTCTGTAATATTGACCTAGATGTTCCTGCGGTATCCATCAATCTAGCATTATCATTAGGCGTATCAAGTGTAACCACGAAGTAAAATTCATATGCTCCTGATAATGCAACTATAACAGAAAGTAAGTCATCAACACCATCGAACTGCATGGCAGACATATTAATCAAAGGTTGCTGAGCTTTTGTATTATTGATTAAATGGTTATTGTTTCCTGATTTATCAAGCCATTGTTCTACTGAAACTGGGGCATTAGTATCTAAAACCACATTAGTTGGCTCATTAGGGTCTGTATAATATCCTTTTAGCTTATTTGTTCCTAAACTATCAATACTAAATTCGCCCGAGACAGGTCCTGCGACTGGAGATTTGTAAACAGAACCAACCCTAGTTCCACTTAGTGCCTTTGGAGTTATTTCCACTATAAAATACCTGTTAGTATCTTCTGTTACAAACGTGTATTTCTGTGTTGTTCCATAAGTAGCACCTGTAGCTACAATAATTCCATTTACATCATCCTGAGCTTCTAACAAGCTATCATATCTTTTTAGCTTATATGAAGTTCCTAATGAGGTTTTATCTTCTGCATCCCCTTCAGTATCGCTATAAACGTACGAAATGTTTGCCTCAAAATTAACTTGCAAAGGGTCAGCTGTTATTGCAGGTGATATTGCTATTGGAGGTACATTACCTGCAACCTCTTTGTTGAATTGCTTTATAATTGCATAAGGCTTATTAAATGGGGAGTACCACATAAAAATGTGATTAATGTCTGCATTATCCAATTCGCCAAAAACATTGAAAGCATCTTTATCAATAGACAACGTATTCAGACCGTTGCCCGTTAATTCATGGAATATTTCTTTATCACTGATATGTCCTTCTGAATCAAGTGTAAAATGAATATCTGAATCTTGTGTGTGTTGTGAAGCCTTTTTTCTATCAAATCGAATGACAGAAGAAAAAGGAACAACTTCACTGTTTAAAGCCTTAAACACACCATCTGAACTTACAGGATTCTCACTGTTATCGGTTGGATTGACATCAACAGTAATATCCACACTTCCTATATTACCCAGTGTTTTATCCTTGTTTACCTTGAATATCTGCGCTTCGTTTTGTGCATCAAGGACTAGGGCAACTACCTGGCCAGCATAGGATGAGCCACCGGCTAAATAAGCATCCAGGGCAGCCTGTGTTATAAAGACTGAATCTTCATCAATTGCGAATGCGCCTAATCGTTTGTAGCCTTTGGGTAGTGATATCGGTTCTGCCATATTAAATAGTCACGTTATAAGTAGCCGTGCCACTAAAAGCAACGGCAGAGATGTACACAAACACTTTGTAGCCAATAGCCAGGTAATTGTTTACACCCTCCACATTCATGGTTAGTTTGCTAAAGGTGTCTGCTACCTCTGCATTACCTAGCTCTACATATTTCACGCTCGATAAGTCGCGTAAAGTATCAGGATAGGCAATGATAATTCGTTTTGTTCCGGCAGGGATGTTCAATGTTATTGATGTTCCGTTGCCTGGATTCAGTTTTTTATCGCTTAAAGCTCGTATTTCGGCACTTGTGGCAGGGTTGGCATTATTGGTATCCATGCCGTAAAACACGTTCCTATTACCAGTGTATTTAAGGCTTTTGGTCAGGCTTCCGGCCAGTATCTTTCCGGTTGGGTCTTCCTCTCCAACATTATTAACCTTGGTAATGCCCTCATTGTAGAAGATAGTAGCGGTGTAATTCAAATGTACACCATCTTGCACCTGAATAGATGCCTGGTTATAGGCTTGTAAAACGGCTGCATCAATTAAACCTACATTTGCTCCACCTCCTGTAGAACGTTGTAATAAATAACGGTTGAGTGCCCCTGCATCGCGTTGGGTGAATGAAGCAAGGATATCAGGACTAACATATGTTCCGGCTTCAACATTTTGGCTCGATGGGCTTAGTCCAATACTTGGCGCGGAGTAACTAACAGGCAATGTCTTTTGCGCTGTTTTCTTTAGGTAATCATGCAATAAGGTATCTTTTTCAACTGTATCACCATCGGCATAACCACCAATAGAAACGCCATTAAAGGTAAAGGCTTCGCTTATCTTAATGGTTTTTGTAGTCAGGCTGTTAACCAGTTCCTCAAGCTTTTCGGATGTTGCACCAATGCGGTTAATAATCTTACCATTGAGTTCAGCAACTTCAATGTTTAACACAAGAAATTGCTGTGCATCGGCAGTACCTTGTACAACATATACCTGGTCTTCACCTGAAAAATGAATATTAACCGGTGTGTCCTGGCTTCGATATACAAAAAGCTTGTACCTGGAACCAACCAGGTATTGATACAGTGTGATGGTACAATCACGGTTGGTATCTACACGAAACTCGCTGTATTCGTTATTGCCTAAATCAAGCAACAACATGCCATCGGGTTTAAACCCTGAGAAGTATTCAGGGTGACCGTAGGGGTACTTTTGCGTACCATCCGAAACAAATACTTGCTGCGGAGCTTCGGCCATTGCCCCTGAATTATTCTGTATGATTCTACCCGTACTCATGCTTTACGATTCTTCGGTTGATGCAATACTCTTAATGATTTCCACGTCACCCTTTGTAGCTCCAACGAACTTAATCTGCATTGTGCCAAAAAAGGTGTAACCTGAATGACCAGGGAACTCACGCGCTGTGCCTTTGGCAACTGTCATAAGTGCTGCACCACCTTGATAATGTATTGTACAATCAGTTGCACCGTTGTTTATAACGGTGAATCCAACACAATTATTCAAATCAAAGGTTGCATTGTTTTGTGTGGCAGAATCAACCACCACTTTCATTTTGAGTAGATTCATGCTTTACTATTTCTGTGGTTCACGTTCCAAAAGGAATACAAAATCATACTCCAGGTCAGCCGTTAACAAGGCAGGGATAGCGGTTGAAATTTGTACTTTCTGACCGGATGCTTTTATGTTTTGCTTCATAAAACGGTCTTCAATCTTCATTCCGGCTGCTTTGTCTGACATTAACAGGTCTTTATGAACCACGGAAATGTATTGTTTGTCCTTATCATCAAGACCAATACGGTATGATGGAATACCACCGTTTCCTGATTCAAATACAGCCACTCCAATACAACGCTCAAAGTCTGCTCTTAAAGTAATGTCTTCGCGCTTAGTTCCTGCGGCAGTACCGGTAGCGTAGCTAATTGTTTCTGATTGGATGAAATATTCTTTTCTGTCCATTGTGCTTTTGCTTTAATGAAAAAAGGGTGGTGACGCGCACCACCCTTTCGTTCGTGTTAATTAATAACCCTCTTTATGAAAAAAACCTACTTAGCGGCAGTTTCAGTTCCCATTAAGCGCACTTGCAAATAATGGTCGTCAGCACCTTGTACCATTGCTGAATCAGCACCGAACTCTAATTCGATGTCAACCGGCTTTTGCTCGATAAGAACAAGCGGAGTACCTAATTCAAGAGAATCTTCCTCTCCCTGGGTCTTTTGAGAAGCTGCACCGTGAGTGAAACGCTCAACCGGAAGCTTTAACAAGGTTTTGTTGTCTTGCTTAATGATAAGCTTTGCACGCTTCAATACTTCAGGGAATGCGCTTGCCAATGATGAGAAAGCGATGTCCTTGATTTCAGTATTGTTTACTGTGGCATCTTTACCATAAGCAACTTTAATACGCTCGATTGCGGCATTAACACCGGCTTCAAGCTTGTTGCTGTCAAAGTCACTTACACCAACAACCTTATCATTGGTAGTACGTAACAATGGATATACACCCCCTGCGGTTGAAATTTCCACAATGTGGTTAATATCTGAATCCATAAAACGAACTCTTTTCCCAGCAAATTCAGCTTGCATTTGCTTGTTCATTTTACTTTTTTTAGCGACTAATACGCGCTGTCCTTTTGTGTAGTCTGTCTTTAACATTTGACTGCTTTTTTATTTGTTAGTTACTTAAAAACCCACCGCAATGAAGCGGTGGTATTCTTCACTTGTTTGCTGTTTTTGCTTAGACTAAATCGTCTAATTCGCCTACTCCGGATAGGTCTTCGTACTCGTCGAACTCTTCGTCGTAGTCTTCGTCTCCGGCAAGACCTACTAAGTCCTCGATTTCGTCACCTTCAAGGCCATCGACCATGTAAGTGTTTCCGTTTTCGTCCTGAACCAATTGAGGTCCATTGATGCCACCTAATTCGATGATGTTTCCATCTTCGTCCTCGTACAGCTCACCTAAACCGTTGATGGTAGGAGTGAATTTCTGCATTGCAGGAACTTTCTGTGCTACATTGCCAACTACACCAACCACACCAACTGCGGCTAATCCAAGGCCAAGGTTTTTAAGGATTGGAGACTTTCCTTTTGTCGCCAGGTAAATACCTAAAGCGGTTGCTCCTACTGAACCGATTGGGTTAGAAGTCCCATCGGCTTTCTTTGTCATTTTCATGGCAGCTCCGCCGATAAATGCACCACCGGCAACGGCTCCAACTTTTGTTAATTCTGCTTTCATTTTTCTAGTTTTTCGGCAATTGCCGGTTTAATTTTTCAAGTCGTTAATAGTTTTGTCTCACCTGGTTTCGCACGATGTTGACTACATCATCAACTTTCACCTTATCGCGGTTAACTGCGGCATTAATCCGCATGAAGTCCATAGCGGAGTATTGCGGTGCAGCCGGTTTGATAGGTCGAAGCTTTACCTGGTTGTTTATCGTTTGTGAAATTGGAGCCTTGTCAACTCGCTGAACTGGCTTAACCTTGTTGGCGTTTTTAGCTAACCTGGTTGTTTTGCTATTGAGTTCAGCCATTTTGCGCTTTAGGTTGGCTTTTGCTTTTGCCATTTTCCTGGCTTTGTGCTTGTCGTAGGCTTTAATGCCTAATTCAGCTGCTGTCAAAACGGCTTTAGCCGCCCATCCAACACCAGGAATAAAAGTCAATGCTGTATTGACTATTGGTAAAGCCTTGCGAACCACTTTCATAGTTACTTTGCCTACTTTTTTAGCCACTTTAACCGCACCTTTAGCAAACTTCTTAATGCCTTTACCAATCTTGCGAACACGCTTTTTAAACTTCTTACCTATGCGCCTTAACCATCCATCTAATGCACCTAACGAACCCAATTGATGCACACGTTCATACACGTATGTACCATCGGTGAAGATGGAA
This sequence comes from Saccharicrinis sp. GN24d3, assembly GCF_052400645.1. Taxonomy (NCBI): domain Bacteria; kingdom Pseudomonadati; phylum Bacteroidota; class Bacteroidia; order Marinilabiliales; family Marinilabiliaceae; genus Saccharicrinis; species Saccharicrinis sp. GN24d3. Next base: position 164,989 of record NZ_JBQTGI010000011.1, on the reverse strand, counting down.
GCCAGGCTTCCAACTGCATCAGGAGCGTAGTAGATAGTAGTGTTCATTGGCTAGGCTGTTTTTGGTCTTAGCAACATCATACCGGTAAGGAGTACACCTCCTATCATCAGCATTGACATTGGGTTGTTTAATGAGAATCCGGCCTGTTTGCCCTGGTTCATGCTGTACATGGTTTGCAGCATGTCAGCTTTATTTTCGGCAGCCATTACTTTAGCTTCAGCGGTTTGTGCTTTAGCTGCATCACTGGCCATTAAGCGCGTTTCCAATGGACTAACACCTTTATTTGCTGCGGCAGTTGCTTGCGCCTTGGCATCAATTAACTGTGCAACCATTGTGTTATCCGGTAACATTGCCCTGGTTAAATTCAGGATTGAATCCACGCCCATAGAGTTATCCATGTTCTTGGCAATATCAATCATGTCTTTAGGGCTTACACTCGCATTAGAAGTGCCTGGAGTACCTATTGGTGTTAATGACTTTGGTGCAGTAACCGAAACAGGAGACAAACCTCTTGATTGCATTGGTTGCATTGCGCCCTGTGCGTTTTTATCCTTTTTGGAGAACAGTTTGAATACACCTCGTTTAGTGCCATCTTTTTTATGCACTATCTTTTTAAGTGTCTTTCCTCCAATTTTCTTGATGACTTTACCGGCTGTTTTAACGGCTCCCCAAATCTTTTTAAGAAAGCCCAGGCCATTTAAGCCCTGTAAACCGTTTAGGCCATTAATGCCAGGTACGTTAGCACGGTCGTAGTAGTCAAGACCATCAAAGAAGATGACATTTTCTTGCGGTGTTTCTGCCGCTTCCTCTGAATAATAGAGGTCAATGTTGCTCCCCTGCAATCCATTCAAGGAAGCAGAGGGAACACCATTGAGGTATTTGATTGGCTGCATAAATAAATCGTATTTGCCGGTGAAAGGATGTTCCTCATTAAATGTGTCCAGTACAGGGTCAACTGTGTAGTAATCGCCAGTAGTAAGGCCGTTTCTGCGACCATTCTTAGGCACTACTACATACACATGTTGGAAGTATGATTTACCTCCGATTTTTACCATGCGTAAAGCAAATGGAATGTTCAGGTTACTTAGGATTGAACCTATTAGAATGGAATAGCAATCGCAATCCACTCCGGTAATCCGGTCACCCCATGCGCGTACAGGTCGCCTTAATTCCTCGTTCTGAGGGTCGTCAGGCTTGTACTGGATGTGGTCAAATACAAAGGAGAAGATGTTATCCAGGGTCGTGCGTAAATCACTTCCTTTTAACACCGGGGCAATGGCTTTGGTATCAGCCAGGGTATTCTTGATAATCTCGGCCATAAAGCCAATCGTATCATTGGTATTACCGGCATAAGTCAAATACTTATCTTGCCTTTTGGGTGGAGCAAAATACTTATCGTACCTGGTTCCATCTTTCAGGGTGCGCTTTCCGCTTGCTACAACACCCAATCCGTTTAAATACTTAATTGGCTGCATAACGTGAAAAGTTTTGATTGATAGTAAATGTCTGTCCGTTTACAGTGGCCGTTAGCACTACTTTAAATTCTGCACGTGTATCAGCAATCATGCTGTAGTTGTAAAGCAGGTTTTTTAAAGGTGATTGAATGCGCAAACCAGGGATTTGCGTTGTGTCTTTTGGAGCTACTGTAATGGCATCCGGGAATGTTGTAGTTGCCAGGGGTGAGGGTGAACCATTCTTCATGTAAAAGATTTCCGCTCGAATGTTCTCAGCCTTGGCGGTGATTGATGATAGGTTTATCAAATCAAGGGTTACACGAACATCTATGCCTTTAAAGTCAAGTCTATGAATCCTTAAACCCGACAAGCGGATAGAAAAATTCTCCTTGACAAAGGATTTAGTGGCAGCTTTTATCTTGTCTTTAAAGACTTGATAACCGAAGAATCCGGCTGCTGCAACTACTAATGATGTAACGAATAACTTTTGCATGAAACAAAGGTGCAGCCGCGCAAAATGTCACTTTCGGCTTGCTTCCGTTTGCTTCCTCATTTTTCTTTATTTGGTGTTTTTGCGCACTTTTAGGGGGTTTTCTTCCGTTTTAGGGGGTTTTCTTTCGGTATCTTGGAAGCGTAAATTTTATTGTTAACTTTAAAGCGGTGATTGATTGGTTGCACTTTGGTTTATAGAAAATTGACGTGCAATGAATAACAATGGTATAAACTGCGACAATCTCGACTTAAAAGCGAAGTCGAAGAAGCAACTAGCTCTTGAATATGGTGTATCAGTAAAAACGCTAACGTCCTGGATGAAGAATAAGGGATTTGATACCGGATACCGCAAAATACTTAATTCGGCAGAGGTTCGGTCGATTTATAATAGCTTTGGCATTCCGCGTGAAAACGTGCCTTTTAAGAGTGTTATGCGATAAGAGCATAAAAAAAGGAGCAACCACAATGGATGCTCCTTTTTTTGAATCAACTTGTAGGTTGATTTTATTTTATACGCAATGCCATTGGAAGCATTTTTAAAAATGGAATACATAAATTGAAGTTATTCGTTTCATATTCTGTCCCTAAATCAACATGTTTGTAGTATGATTTAATGCGTGTTCTGTAAAGTTTCTCAGAAGCAATATACCAGGCATTCTTACCTAATTTGTCAGCTAAAAACCATTTTTCAACTAATCGTGATATACGTCCATTACCATCTGCAAAAGGATGAATTTTAACCATTGTTAAATGAATCATTGAAGCGTAATAAAAAACTTCGGTCATACTCATTTCTCTTTTTCTTAAGATTGCAATGTCGTCAAATAATTTATCCATTTCAGCTTTAACAATATCTGCTTTTGCTCCTGTATAAACTAATTCCCCTCCACCGAAAATATAAACCTCTTTATCGCGAATCACTCCTTGATATTGCTCTTCAACTAATTCCTTTGACAATATTTTATGCGCTTCTAAGATATTTTTCTTATTCAAAGCATGGGTACTGGCAAACTCATATGCGTCTTTCAAATTCTCAATTTCGCGCATAGGTTTACTGTTGGTATTCATTCCCGAAGCAGTAAACTTTAAGTAAGTATCAAAATCAATATTGTTTCCCTCAATCATTGATGAATAAACAGATGAATATGCAGCCCAATATCCAAACGATTTTAATTCAAATGGCCTTTCTTTCAATTTCTTGAAATGCTTGCTTAAAGTTATCGGTTGCTTTTTACGATAAACATCTAAGTATTTTGATTTTATGATTTTTAACCTTGTCATGCTAATGTATTTATTACAAAGATAGAAATATTTGCCGCTAACGTATTTTTACAGTTCTAATTTAACCCATATTACTGCACCTTTAGGATGATTATAAGGTATTGGTTTATCGTAGCGTTTGGCATCCTCCAATATCCAGGCATATTTCCATTTATCCAGGAGCTGCAAATCATCAACCTGGTGAAATCTCCTAAAATAGTTCGTTTTAGGAATTTCATAATCTACACATCCTTTTAAAGTGGCTTCGCCAACAATAAGACCGGAACCGGATTCTATTAATCCGATTCGGCCAGTAATGTTAGTCCTGGAACTGCGCATTTCCCAAACCTTACCATTATCAAAGATTTTGTCAAGCCAAACCTTTTTAACTACCAACGCTCTGTCAATCATTCTTTAATCTGAGTATTTGATATCCAAAACAGCCATCTTTTACGTGCCAAAGATTGCCTATTTTTCCCTCTTTCGTCCAATGCAGTCTTGCTCTAACTTGGTTCTGTGATAAACCTAAGAGCTTACCAACTTCTTTCATTGTTTTTCTCGTAACCCATAATGTAGGTTCTGTATTCGGGTCTTCTGATAGGTACTTAGTCCATATTTCGTACTTGAATTTAGCCATTGCTATAGTTCTTTTTGGTTAATCATTTCTTGCATTAATACATCCAGGGCATCTACTTGTTGTCGGTTTCCGTAGCCTAATGCCCATATACAAAGTTGTTGTTTTTCAATTCGGGCATGGTCGATACCGGCATGTTTTACCCAATTTTTCAAATGAGCATCAATCTTTGCCAAGGCAGCACCATCACCATGTACTGCATTCTTAATTACTTCCTGGTAATTGTCTAATTCGTATTTCATAAGGCTTAATTTACGGTTGCTAATAGTTGTTTTTCGCTCTCTGTGCGGTTATCGGGGTTCTTTTTGCGTATGCGACCAAGCTCGTGTTTGGTGTAGATTGGTTCCATCACCTCCAACTTACTTTGCGCCATTATCAAGTTACTTTGTAGTTCCTCCTGGTTACTTTCCAAATCAGCATAGTAAGTTTGCATTTCATCAACCTTTCGTTGCGTGTCGTTCAACTTACTTTTGGTCGCTTCTAACTCTTTACCAAGTGAGTTTGCACGGTTCTTTTGGTAGGCTATTTCTTTGGTTTCTTTTGTTTCACCGGACCTATATTCTATTAATCCCAGGCTGTACATGATAAGACCGGCAAATATGGCCATGAAAACAGTTAAGTAAATGCGCATATTCGGGTGAATATCCAGGTTAAAGCCTAAGAACACTAATGCTGCATCGAATAGAGGAAAGGCAAGCTTTTGCCACTTTAAATGATTTTGCTGCATGATAATGATGGTAACAATACTAAAAGATATTGCGCCAATTATCGCAAATGCCTGGTGAATGCTCCCCTGGTTGTTAGCCAGGTGAAGCAAGCTTTTACTGTTTATGTAGCTTAATTCCGCTATCATTCCCAGTAATGCCAGGTTAGTTAATAAGGTTTGTAGTTTTTTATTCATCGAGCTTCTTTTTAAGTCTACGTTCGTACAAGTCAAGCATTACTTTGAGGAATACCAGGAAGAGCCAAATAGCAACAATCCATAATGCCCAATCAATTACTTTGTCTGATATTGTGATGTTAATGGTCATTGCGCATAAGTTTTCGTTCTACTCGCATTCCTGTATATAATCCCAAGAAAAAGATATGTTCAGGGTTTATCCCTGCATCAGTTTTGGCTATAATCTGAACATCGCTGAACCCGGTTTCATGGGTAACTTTACCAATTTCAAAACTATAATCTTGTCCTCTGCCATAACTCGTAAAATGCTCTTCTATGGCAAGTGCTGTATTCTTATCTGTTGTAATAATGAAGTGCTTTTTCATAGGTCTATTTCTTTAGCTTTAATTGTCCATGCTGCATATCAATCAGCATTTTATTGAGTTCGATTCGTACCGGCTTACTGGTAGTTAATGAGGTTAAATGCGCGGTTTCGTCTTTTATTTTGGTAACATAGAATGTATCTGCTACTGCACCATCCATGTAGAGCGATTCATAAGTTTGACCTGGCTGTATAGAATCTGTTGTCATATATTACTTATTAGCGCGAAAAGCGCGGTTTCTGCATTTGTTGGAGCAATACTCTTGCCTGGCGTTGGTTGGTATAAATTCTTCCTGGCAATGCTCACATGTTTTTGTCTCAATTAGCTTTGGAGCTTCACGCTCTATCAGGTCGGATGATGGGATATTGTAGTATTTTGCAACGTTGTTTATTTCTCGTATCGTTGCACCACACCGCCCAAAAATGATTGCTTCAATGCGTTGGGAAGAAATCCCAACGCCATTGTAAAAGTCCTCTGATAACTCGTTATTTTGCGCTTTTTCAGCTAAAAAAGGTCTTAATTTAGATACCATAACACGCTACTTTTCAATTTCTTTTAGTATTGTCTGTAGGTTGCTTTGTGCCTGGTAAGCTAGGAGATTAGCCAGGTTGTTTTTTGCATCAACTAATGAGAATTTTTCACCAAGTGATACATCAAATTTGCGATGGTCAACAATACCGGCCTGGCCAATTATCTCATGGCCATTCTTGGTTGTAATAAGGCAAATGACCATTTTCTTACCCATGCGCTTGAACTCCACCAATTCAATGGCTTCGTTCAATACTTCTTCTGTGATTGCTATCGTATTTTTATCCATTTCTGCGCGTATTACTCCTGTTCTAATTCCGTTACTGGCTCTTCATCATCCTCCAGGAATGCATCTTCAAACTTTAGTATAAGGTGAGCCGTTGCGATGGTATCGGAACCGGTGGCCAATGGATTGATAGCTTTTGCCAGTTTATCTGCATCCGATATCAACGCTTCAAATGTTTCAGGGTCAGAAATAAACTCCGATTCCTGGATTGCTTTTTTCAATGCTGCTTTATTCATGTTTTTTCTTTTAAAAAGGTTATTAATAAGGGGGGAGAAGCTCCCCCTGTGTGTGAGGTGATTGATGGTTGACGTTTAATCTTCGCTTTCCTGTTTCTCGTTAAACATCTCATCCATACAATCGTGTAGTGTTACCGCAAAGCCAATTGCGGACTTAACCGTAGCTTCTTTGTTTGCTTCGGCTTTTTGCACATCCGCTTTAATCAATGCGGCCAATGTTTGCGTAGCTGTGAATGCTACTGCATCTTTTCTTTCCTGGTTCTTTTCGTTTCTTTCCATTTTGACTGAAAAATTTAGATTATTAAAAATGAATTATTAATGATTATTCGTACATTTGGGCTTGCATTAAATCAGGCGTGGTTACCTGATTGTCAAGAAGCGTTCTTTGGTCGGAACGCTTTTTTTATACCTCTCCGCGAAGCCTACAAATCTCTTTATCATTCTCTGTATTAATGAACATGGCATTTTTGTAACGGCCATTCAACTGACCGTTCAATATGCGTTGCTGCATACTTCCAATTATAAATTGGTGGTTCTTGCCATGCTCCGCTGTGTCCGGAAAGAACACCTCGCGCTTATTTTGCTCATTGTAAACAACCAGGCGTACCGTTGCATCTTTGCGCCCATTAGCCTGGTAATAGCGATTGCCATTTATGGTGCGTAGTATTTCATCGCTACCATTGGGTTTTAACACGGCCTGAAAGAAGTCCATGTTTAAGCTTTTTTGCAGAATACGAACGGTTAAGCCGCCAAGTACGGCTTGCATTCCTTTGGCTTCCTCTGCCGGAAACGAATAGTAAGTTAATGTGCGCCCATACTCACCTTTTGGAGTAGTCCAAACAACAAATTTGTACTTGCTTGTGTCTTTATTTGCGCTTTTTGTTGGTCTTTTTCGCATTATCAATGTTCTTTTGAGTGGTTATTTATTGCTGATTGTCAACGAAATGCATGTATTCATTTTGTTTGTGCGGTAAATTCGCACTCAGGAACGCCATTGCCCTGTTTACTTCCGATAAATCAGGCTTATCGGTGAATTTTTGTTGTAACTGTTGCATTACTTTTTTCTCCTCGAGCTGCTTGTCGTACTCTTGTTTTTGCTTAGCCTGGGTAGCTTTGTAGCTTATCCTGGTATCGTACCAGGCTTTTGTGGCTGCAAAGCCTTTTTTGTTTTTCACGGCCAGGTAAGCGCATGGATATATGTTGCTGAAATCGAAGTTTTTGCGCTTAATGTAGGATGCAGCCATGTCTACCCTCGTTTTGTACTTTTTCAGCATTATCCTGGCATGTTGGTCGCTCGTTACGGTTGAGAAGTAGGTTTGCACCAGGTAATCAATGGCTCTTTGGGTCTCACCGTGATAGATATCGTGATTGGTAAAGAGCTTTTGCACCAGGTAGATGTAGAAAGTTCGCGCAAACGAAAGCTTTAGAGCTGCCAATGTGTCAGCCTTTTGCGTGTTTTCTACAGTTTTTCGCGCGGAACCCTGTTCAGGTTCCTGCGGAGCAGGGGTATTTACGCTCTGTTCGGTCGATTTTTGCGCAAATTTCTCCAAATTTCGCTTGTTTTCCTGGTCGGGGTCGACTTGCTTGGTGGTTGTGTCGGGTATAAGGTTTTGTTCAGGTAGAGTTGGTAATTCGTTTCCGGAGGAAACACCTTTATCAACAGTATCAACATCCATTATTCTATTATTTTGTTCTTGAGGTAACCTACTACCTGATACAGGTACACAACTTGCACTTTTCGTATTACTCAAAGCCAGTAAATCCGTTTCAGAAAAAAATGGAGTGGTCGGGATATAATCGGGGTTGTCGAGGTCGAATACCAGGAATAAATCGGGGTTTATTAACACGTCAGAGCGGTGTTTTTTGCTTCTACCATGCTCGGCAAAGTCGGCACTCGAAGCCTTAATTATACCCGCTTTAATGAGCCTTTTTTTGTATCTTTTTATGGTATCAGGATGTACTTCAAAGTCCTTTGCTTCTAAGAATCGGCTAAGGTTTATTTTCTCCCAAGCTCCAAGCTTGTAGTCCATCGAAACCCCATCTTTATTCAGATATCTTCTATCTGCATCAATAACCATTGCAGCATACTTAATAAGCTTGCGTATAAGCCTACGGTGTTGGCTTTTTAATTGCTCTCCGCTCTTTTTACCCTCGTTGTAATGGTCGCAAAAATTGGTAACCAATCGTTTATGGCATTTGAAATAAAAGCCATGTGTATGTACTTGTGGATTCCTAATAATCATTATAGAACTATTTGTTGATGATAAAATCAGAGTAGTTATCGCGGTATTCAAGATTCACCGATGAACCGCTTACCATTTTGTACCTTTCTTTGGTCATATCGGGCAGTTCTTGCATTGTTCGATATGAAGATGTTGGGATATAATTGGGGTCTGACTTATCATATATCAATAGAAAGTCGGGATTAATGAGTATTTCTTTGATTTTATTGGTCACAATACGTTCCCTGCCTAATAGGCTTTTAAACATGTCGGGATGGGTTGTTATAACACCGGCTTCTTCGAGCCTGGCAAACCGTCTACTTATGGCCTTAACATCGCACCGTAATATTTTGGAGTAAGGTCCAGGTGCGCCTTGAATTGAAAATCCTCTCGATGTGTCTACTTCTGCATTATCAACCTCTAATTGATGGGATGCTACTTCGACCATTAAAAAGTAAAGGCTCATATGTGATTCCCTGAGTTGGTCTTTTAAACCCTTGTTAATGTTATATTCATTAAAGAAGTTAAAGGCGATGGTTCTATGCTCAAGCATACCATCTCTATCAGTTTTAATAATTGGTTTCTGTATTGTCATATCTATTGCATTAATCAGTTCTTGTACATCTTAAGCGAAGAATGAAACTTCACTTTTTCTCTCTGTTGGTCAAAGCCCAATAATTCGAGCCTTATATTGTGTTTGCGAACGGCATCCCTTATCTGTCGTGCCATCTTTAGAATAATGTCGATTCCTTTCATTGAGTTAGGGATAAAAAAAGCGCACAAGGCCGGAACCGTTGTGCGCTGATTGAACTAAAAAACCTCTCTAACATGTTTCTTCTAGAAAAGGCAGCACCCTGTACAGATACCGCCCCCTCTCTATAGTATGAAGCGTAAACGCTTGCTTGTATGGTCTGTGATAAGCCAGGTAGAGTAGCCAGGAACATAGGCGTTTGTTCCTGGCCACAAGGTAACGCTATGGAAAGCGTGTGTATTTTTGCTGCGATACTCATTATGCTTCAAACTCTACAAAGGTTCCTGAAATGGTGAATTTCTTAGTAGCCTTGTCGTACACTACTCGCATGGAGTTGTCGCGTGTGATTTTTTCTACCAAAATGTTTCGGTCATTTTCCATAGCTGTAATCTTGTCTCTACTTCCGGCAATAATTTGATTTACCTTGTTAATGATTGTTTCTACCATGATTTTTTGCATTAAATCGGTTACTATTTCAATTATTATTCTGATTGGTCGCCTAAAATTGAAAGGGAGACAATATCCAAAGCCTTGCGTTGTTACTTTCGGCTTTGGGTAGTTTCCTTCCGTTTTTGGCGCTTTTTTTCGGTTTTTTTAACTTTTCTACTAGCGGTCAATGCTTTGTTGTGCGCAATTGGTCGGGCTATCAATGAGCCATTGCACGAGCGTTGAGCGGTAGCTTTTTACTTTTCTTCGTAATTATATTGTGATAAGATTGCTGTTAACTTTTCTTCTGAAAGGTTATAGTGTTTCGTCAGGATGTGAATCTTAATCTTGTTAGATGCATTTTCATTGATAATGGAGAGAACCTTATCAGTGGTCTCATTTACAAATTGCTTATCCATTGATAAGTTTTCGTTGCTTTTGCAGTCATTGTCCTTTTTATCTAACCATTCCTGAAATCTATCAGAGAGTGTATGTATGCTCCAAAGCAACCCTGCACACAATGGTGTGTAAACTAAAAACTTGATATAATGTGGCCATCCTTCCGGTTGGTAATCGCTGTACAGATATGAAGAATAAACAGAGACAAAGCTGATGTAAGCTCCAACATATCCAAACCATATAATTAGCCTGATGATTCGGTGAACTTTGAGTTTATTAAGCTTGTGGCGTAAAACCTGGGCTGCCAAGAATCCCATTATAAAGGTTGCTATAATTAGTATTTTCATGATTCGGTGTTTATAAGTTTTACTGCGCTTATGCGCTTATTTTTATTAGATTTGAAATCCGCACCGGGACGGCAATCCCATATTGGTGCGGATATTATCAAACAATAAAACTTTAGTTATTATGATGCCACAGATACAAACGTCATGGCAAGACTCATTTACCCAAAACGAAGCTGGGTATTTATCTGAGTTACTTATTGAAATGAATGCTTTCTTCAGCAAGCCTGAAAACCTTATGAGTGGTTTCGATATTACCCAAGCCATTGCAAACAAGGGGAAAAACGTAAACTTTGGATTTGTACTTGAAGCATCTATCGAGATGGGATTTGTACAGTTCCAATACGATAGATTAAAACTAACCCTATTAGGCTTCCAAACGGCTTGTATTGGTGATAAAGAAGAGGTAGCTGATGTCATAATAAGTACTATTTGTTCAGACGAAGCGATATCCACTGTTGACGACGTAGATACTCCTCACTAGCTGTAGCGGTACTTCTGAGTAATTTCACTAAAAACTTTTTATCTGTTGAAAGCTCCATTGTAATGGCCAATTGTTGTCCAGGAGCTTTCATCACAAAAGGTGCAGCAAAAAAATCTCTTTTATCAGTATTGGTGATTGATATTCTAACTCCAACTGCCACATATATTTCTGCCACTTGTTTTTTTTCATCAATCAAGTAGTTCACTTCTGGCAACGCCTTTTTAATTACTTCTTCTAAGAAATCTTTATTTATCATTTCAATTAGTTTTCTTGTTAATCCTTAAACTTTTAGCTCCCTAGTGTGTTAATATTACACTTGCATTTTAATAAAGCATTCTTTATATTTGTGTCGTAAACATTAAGTGTACTTGATGTTTTATGATTGCGAATATAAAGAGTACTTTATGTTTTACCAAATTATAATTGTATTAAATTAAAGTGTACATTATGGAATCATTCGGAGAAAGGTTAAAAATCCTCATCAAAAGCTCTGATTTGAAGAGCATTAAGAAATTTTCAGAAAAATCACATTTTTCAGCTGTAGCTGTATCAAATGTGATAAATGGAAAGAGCAAACCTAGCTTTGATTTTATTACGGCTTGTCTCAATGTTCTTCCTAAAGTTGACTTAAATTGGTTAATAGCAGGGCAAGGCATTGCAGAAAAACTCGAAATGGAAAATAGACATTTACGAGAAGAAATAGAGCTACAAGAAAAAAGGTTGGGGACAATCGCAAAGCCCTCCAGTAGCCGAGTGAGCTCTCAGCAAACACGACTAGCCATTTAGGTTTCTAATTCGGTTACCTTATAAAACCTACTGAAAATTGGGAAGAAAAACGATAAATAAAAGTTTTGAAAATGGTAAATCGGTTGCTGATTCGGTTACTTAACATTTCTTAGGAAGTGTAACGAGTTTATTTAAAGCGAGATACAAAAAGGGTTGAAAATCCCTCTCTCTCCGCTGAGTGCGAAAGCAATTCAAAGTAAAACCCTGTAAGTCAACACTTACAGGGTTTTTTTATGCGCAAAAGTGTGCAATAAAAGGCAGAAAAAGGCAGTTTTTAGGTGGATTTCTGGTGGACTTAAAAAGTCCTCATTTTAGTCCACCAGAAAGAGTTAAAAAAGCTCTGTATTGCACTCTATTACTCGGTTTTAAATCGTTTAAAAATGAACTCATAAAAATAATTTTAACACCAAAAATTTATTATTATGAGTGGACTTGAGACCATTAAAATCAACTTCTTTATCAAGAAGACAAAATTGCTTAAAAACGGAGAAGCTCCTATCTTCGTTAGAATCATCATTAACAAATGAAAGAGATGAGTACGCCTTAAAGAAAAGTATTCTACCTAAACAGTGGAACGAAACAAAACAATTAGCAAAAGGCAGTTCTGAAAAATCACAGGAAGTTAATCAACTAATAGAGCTTCACTCTTCAAAAATTAAATCCTACTTTGATTTCCTGATTATGGATAATCAACAGGTATCTCCAAGAATTATCAAAGAGAAGATTGTTGGTAAGAAGGAAACCAGACGCACCATCCTAAAAGTATTCCAGGAACATAACGACAATGCCAGAAAGCTAATTGGCATAGACTTCGCTCCTGATACAGTTCAACGTTACGAAACCTGTTATACGCATACCAAGGATTTTATTCGTTGGCAATACAAACGTGAAGATATAGCCTTAGAAGACCTGAATCATCAGTTTATCCGTAATTATGAGTTATACCTTAAAACAGAGCGTAGATGTGCACACAACACTACCATCAAATATCTAAAGAATTTTAAGAAGATTGTGCGAATTGCCCTAGCCAATAGTTGGATGAAGAAAGATCCATTTGCTACCATTAAATTCAAACTAAAGCCAGTTGATGCAGTTTATCTTACCAAAGAAGAACTGGATATTGTAATCCATAAGGAAATGGGCATGGAACGCTTAAGACAGGTTCGTGATGTTTTTGTGTTTTGTTGTTTTACCGGATTAGCCTTCTCCGATGCCAAGTCATTAAAACGAGAACATATTACAACTGATGGAAACGGAATTACTTGGATTCATAAAAAGAGAACTAAAACCGATCAGATGAGCACCATCTTTGTTATTGAAGCTGCCAAAAAGTTAATGGCCAAGTATGAATACGAACCGGAACTTATTGAAAAAAGTGCAGTTCTCCCCGTTCTCAGCAATCAAAAAATGAATGCTTATTTAAAGGAAATTGGAATCATATGCGGTATTGACAAACCGATATCAACTCATACGGCCAGACATACTTTTGCTACAACAGTCGCATTGGAAAATAATATGCCACTGGAAGTAGTGTCAAAGACTTTAGGTCATTCCAGTACAAAAATGACTCAGCGTTACGCGAGAACAACGGAAGCTTTGATTCAAAAGAATATGGAAAAGATTAAGGATTTGTATTAAACCATAACATTGAGAGTAAATATCGCGATATGCGATATTTGCCAACTTTTTTTCGTGAATATTTTAAACCAACCGTAGTGCTGAGCGGTATGGTTGGAAAAGCAATCTATTAGCAATTCAGTTGAAGGCCTGAGGGTATCAACCCGAAATTTGCTTTTATAGAGTGTTACTTGAAATGTACCGAATATTTCAACTGAGGTGCTCAGCACCTCAACTTAAAATTTGTTTCATTAAACTCTTCCCTATATATGAAAATATTCCTTCTCTATAATTCAGCTAATATTTTAATCAATTCTTTAAATCTTTGTGCCACATCTTTCTCGTTTGGTATTTCTGAATACGCCAACATCGACAACTCATTGGTGTAGGTTAATTTCAGTTTCTCCCAAATTGAATCGAAATCTTTTATTAAAGGGGAATCCTGAATAGTTTTCTTGTTCCATCCTGATGGTTCATCGAATTGCTGTTGGTCGTGTGCCAGCACTTTGCGAAACTGCGCTTTGAATTCATCAGAGTTTACGTATTTGTTACAAGTTTCATCTTGAAGTAAGTAATAAAGGTCGTAAAAGTGCCTTATTTTTCCAGAAATACTTTCAATAGGATTTTCATCGAAGGAGAATCGAATTAGCGATACCAACTTTTCGATTAAGGTCTGCTCTTTATCCAAAACATTAACTTTAAAAGCTGCTAAATCATACTTTTTAACCAACTCATCTTGATTCTGGCTTTGCAAGTATTCGCCTATCATGCTTTGAATACCAACTTTGTTGTATGGAAATGGATTTGCAAAAGAGTTAATCTCAACGATGATTGATTCCGGAACCGCTGATTTTTGTTTCTGCATTAAGGTTACCGGGAATTCATATACAGCTTTTCTAAATCGAGAACCTTTACTGGTAACACCTATTATTTCTTTCTCTGATAAGTCAGTTGCTATTTCTTTTTCAACCGTTCTGATTAAGGTTTTTATCTTGTTTCCGCTCGTTCCAGGAGTAAGAATTACAGCTACGTCAACATCCTCAGAAAAGCGGTTTATCAGTTTATGTCCCTTCGATAAAGATGTACCACCTTTAAACACAACCAAATCTACATACTTGCTTTCGGATAGTCGTTTTAATACCAGGCTAATCCAATAGTCTTTTTCGATGAAGTAATCTTTGATGCCCAAACTATCAGCAGTTTCCTTAATGGCCGCTTCAAACAATTCATTTTCTGTATGTAGTGTCATTTTATTTTCCATTTTAATCTGTTAGGCAATAATTCCTGCGGAATATTAAAAGAGTACCAGGTTGTAGACTTCAATGTTTTTTGAAGTTTACTGGCATAATCATTATAACCTAATTGCTCCCATATTGCTCCGGATAATGCTCTGGTTGATGGAGGATAATTAATAGCTAATTCAACTAGCTGCTTTTTTTCAGCTTCAGGTAATTCTTTTAATAAGAGGGTAATCCTGTTTATTGAGTTTGCAACAGTTGTATCCGGTATACTTTTAATAAAACGGATGCAATCCAATAATTGAAGTAACGGTATGTTTGCCTTTGTGATTTTATTCCATTGACGAACAAACTTAACAGTGTATATACCTCTTTTAATTCCTTTTTTATCAAAGTTTACTGCTATCTGGATGACATTGGGAACTTGTGTGGATAGTTTTAAACTATTAAATACGGAATATCCTGTGATATAGCCAATTGCCTTACCTCCATCGATTAAGAGGTCTTTAACGATTTCGTACTCATTGGGTTTTAACTTCTTAACAATACCTGATTTAGGCTTGTAAAAGCGACCTTTTGATAGCCTTTCAATTGTTCCCGACTTGACCATACGATACAATGCTATCTTTAATGCACTTTCTTTGTCAGCATCTACATTAAAGTCAGAATAGGTAAACACATACCCCTCTGCAAAACGATCAATTCTATATTTAACTAATTCAGCTATTTTCATTTGCTTGCAAATATATTACAAATTCACAACATGTAACGTTATTACTGGTAAAAACGTTACTTTTCCACATCTACATGCAATATATATACTAGATTTTTATTGAAAAGATAAAATGTTAATTTGGGTAAAATATTTCGCTTTGCTTTTGATACATGTAACGTTTTTACTTGTAGAAACGTTAAATACTAATCCTTCTACCCCAATTGAAAAAAGCCTATTAAAATTCAGTTGGAGGCCTGAGCCTCACAACTGAAAATTTGTTTTTATAGCCTCACTAGAGCTATTTAAATTTAATCAATAATGAGGAATTTAATAACAGACCTCAATTACAATCGTTGATTTGATATCTTTAATTCTCAGTAATTAAATTCAAAATACATCGTCATGAGAAATCTTATCGAAGAATTGCCTGAACAAATAAGCTTGACAGTTACAAAGCAAGATTTAATTGAATTTGCAGATTATTTAATTAAAGAATATGCGTCCTTACAAAGAACAGAATCGGCGCTAGAACATGACCTTAAAAAAGCAATTGATATCAATGAGGTTGCTGCCTATACAGGGTTCTCTCGGTCTTACATTTACAAACTAACAAGTGGAGGCTTAATCCCTCACTATAAGAGAGGCAAACGATTATATTTCAAAACAAAAGAATTAGAAGAATGGCTTACAGAAAACAGAGGTTTCAATCTAGCCGACATTGAGAAACAAGCTTCAGATTACATCATGAGGAATCCTCGAAGATTTTAATCATATTATCACAGAGGCTCATCCTACAATATCTATAGCAAATTTAATACAGATTATTGTTTTCTTTGTAGAGATTAGCTATTAAAGATTAAATGAGCAACATAGAGTATCAGATAGAACTTATTCAGCAACTATTTAGGTGTCGTAAAGACGTTTTTGCTATCCGCTGGGAGAAGGGAAGTAAGACAGGTTATATGCCTGCATACAGCTATGATCCATACGTATACAAACAACACAAAATTGGAGGAGGAACTTTAGCCAACTTTAATGATAAGGTAAAAAAACAACTTACTCCCAATGAAATAAAACTACACCTTGAAGGAAAACAATTTATTGGAATCTATCCTCTCTTAGAAGATAACACCTCTTGGTTTATAGTGGCTGACTTTGATAAAGAAAATTGGAAGGAAGAATCCTCGATGTTTAAAAACAAGTGCAACGAATACAATATTCCAGCATATATAGAACGTTCACGGTCTGGAAAAGGAGCACATGTCTGGATCTTCTTTGATAGTCCACTACCAGCAATAGAAACCAGAAAAGTATTTATAGCACTATTGAAAGGATGTGGAATTATCTCCGAATTTGATAAATACTCAAGCTTTGATAGGTTGTTCCCTAATCAGGATTATCTATCGGGTAAAGGTTTTGGCAACTTAATTGCTCTTCCCTTTAACAGACATACATTAGCCCAAGAAAATAACTGTTTCATTGACGAAACAAGTTTTGAAGCATTTGAAAACCAATGGCAATTCTTGGAGAGTATAAAACGTCTATCATCTGAAAAATTTCAAACTATACTATCAAAATACAAATCCAATCCTAAGTCCATTTCGTCATCAATACCAAAAAATATTGGCAAATTAACTATTACGCTCCGTAATAAAATCATCCTTAATAGATCCGGCATAAACACTAAGCTGATAAACTTTTTAAAAGAGGAACTAAATTTCACTAATACCGAATATTTTATAAAGAAAAAGCTTGGTAAGAGTACGCATAATATTGATCGGTATTTCAATTTTATCGAAGAAAATGATAATGAAGTCTTGATACCTCGTGGTATGGCACGAAAACTCATTATGTTTTGCACAAAGAGTAAAATTGACTTTGAATTTATTGACAAACGAAATAATCGTAAGGAAATATCCTACTCATGCGATATTCAATTAAGAGAATACCAAAAGCAAGCTATTGAAGCTACTTCGAATAAAGATTTTGGAATTATTGTTTCTCCTCCGGGTAGTGGTAAAACTATTATTGGTTTAAAACTGATTGCAGAAAAGAAACAGCCTGCGTTAATTGTTGTACATAGGAAGCAAATTGCTGATCAATGGATCGATAGTATTCAAACATTCTTAGGAATACCTAAACACAAAATCGGCATTATCGGACAAGGAAAATTAAAAATTGGTGAATCAATAACAGTAGCAATGATTCAATCTCTTGCAAAGAAACTTGACAAAGAGGGTTCTAATGATTTAGTAAATACTTTTGGAACAATAATAATTGACGAATGCCACCACATTCCGGCTAAATCATTTGCTGATACCATCAATAAATTAAACGCTTATTACTTATATGGCTTAACGGCTACCCCGTTTCGAAAGCACACTGAGGACAAACTAATTTCCATACACTTAGGTAGCACCATATGCGAAGTTCAGCCCAATGAAGTTAATAATGGTCAGCAAGCAAGAGTAATAATCAAGAACACCGATCTTGATGTTCCTTTTAACTCAAAGACAGATTCTTTTGAAACGCTCTCTCAAATTCTGATACACGATTCTGCCAGGAACAAACAAATCATTAATGATATTAAAAATGAACTGGATAACGGAAACAAATGTGTCGTTATTACTGAGAGGAAAGAGCATATTAATACTTTGAATCAATTTCTTAAACAACAATACGAAACAATTACCCTTAGTGGAGAGGATTCTATAACTTCCCGAAAAAATAAGTGGCAAATATTAAATGAAGGTAGCTATGATGTATTAATAACTACCGGACAGTTCTTTGGTGAGGGAAGCGATATTCAAAATGTTTCCAGGTTATTTTTAGCGTACCCTTTCTCCTTTAAAGGAAAGCTAATCCAGTATATTGGACGTGTTCAACGTTCTGAAATTACACCAACCATATACGATTACAGGGATTACAAAATAGATTACCTGAATAAGATGTTCCTTAAAAGGAATGCGCATTATAGAAAGCTTGAAAAGTTACGATCCTTATTTGATGACATAGATAATCAGCAAGAAGATAAACCAACAATTAATGAAATTAGAGAAAGGGTAAAACTTAAATTTGATGATTTAGAGTTTCATTATGGTTGTATTCTTTTAAACTACATTGACAAGGAAACCGGAGAACTCATCGAATTTTCAATTGACAATGACACTATCAGACCAGAATTCACAATCTTGAAATCATATTTTGCCAAACAATTAAAAATCAAGAATATTGAGGTTGATATTTATGCTGAATTTAAAGATGATAAATTAATTGCTCAGGAAGCTACGTCACCAGATATTAACAAGATTAATTCTAAAATAATCGACAGCGTTAAATTTCAATTTTTAAACAAGAACATATTGGGCTCTAAAAAGTCCAATACCTCAAATATTGTCGATTTAAACGATCTCCAAAACGGAAATGGCATTTATAATTCGGAGGATGAACTAATCAATGAGATTCTTAAAGATGAATCCGTTAAACATTACAGACAAATTAAATACTTGCTAAAACTCCACCTATCACATATCCTTAAAATCAGATTCATCCTTTCTCCCTTTTCTTTTGTATTTCTGCTTGAGGGTGAAAAAAATTACTACATTGTTGCAGAAACACTAAACACAGAAGAAGCTACGTATATCTGGCATATCGATAAAAGTAAGTTGAAGGCTAACCTAAATTCAATTAATAAAGACTTAAGCATCATCCGTAATAAAGGACGTCAGTTCTTCATTGAAAATCAACCAGAAAATTTTAGCAGGATATTTCATGATTACTCAGATGACAAAAAGGGGTTTATGACATGGAAGGGGCAATTAGAAGAGAGGTTAATCTGAATATCTAACAATAATTTTGATACGATAAAAACTTCTAGTCAAACTTATTTTCCTCAAGTGCGTTAATATATTATCTTTATAAGTACATTTGTGCCCAAATGAGTCAGTTTGATTACATAAAAGATATTGCTAGATATGGTCTTGAGAATGATCAAGAACAACTTCTTGAAGTGTTGAATAAGCTAATAGATTATTCAAGGCAAACCAAGAAGACTAACTTTGCATTGCAGTTACAATCCATTTTAAAAGAAGGATTGCGTAGTCAACAATCAAAAGGTCTGACAAAAGTAGGTTCTAAGAAATACTTTTTACGTGAAGACGATAGGGAGATCAACGAACTCATTATCGAAAAGCTGACTTCTGATTATACCTTTGAAAATCTTGTTTGCTCAGAGGATATTCATGAGGAACTAAAATACTTTGTAAAAGAACATCAAGGTATTGATATTCTTAAGCAATTTGATTTACCTGTTTCAAATCGAATTCTATTTTACGGTCCTTCCGG
Organism: Saccharicrinis sp. GN24d3; assembly: GCF_052400645.1. Lineage (NCBI taxonomy): Bacteria > Pseudomonadati > Bacteroidota > Bacteroidia > Marinilabiliales > Marinilabiliaceae > Saccharicrinis > Saccharicrinis sp. GN24d3. The sequence goes on along the minus strand of NZ_JBQTGI010000011.1, from coordinate 145,510 downwards.
TTGTGGCAAAACATTGGCATCATATGTTCTGGCTGGAGAGCTTGATAAAATGATGTATGTAATTAATTTGGGTGCTATCGTATCTTCTAAATTAGGAGAAACAAGTAAAAATTTAGCCAAGATATTCCGAAGAGCATCAGGTGAAAATTGTATTATCTTCCTAGATGAGTTTGACTCTTTGGGTAAAGTACGGGATTACAGCCAGGATCATGGGGAAATGAAAAGGGTTGTTAATACAATTCTTCAGTTATTTGATTATTTACCTCAAAATAGTATTGTAATAGCGGCTACTAACCAATTACAAATGTTAGATGATGCTTTACTTAGAAGGTTTGATCTAAAAGTCAATCTTGATCTGCCCAATAAGCAACAGCTATCTGAATTAATTGATAAAACTATTTCTAAAACGCCTTTTATGTTCAAAACAAAAAAGGAGTTAAACGAAGTTGTCAATTTATCTGAAGGTTTATCGTATTATCTAGTTCAAAAGGCCATATTAACGGCTATCAAAAGAACCTTGTTTGACAGTCATACTAATAACAAAGAAGAGTACTATATCAATACTGACATTTTAAAGATTCTTCTTGAAAAGGAAAAAGAACCTCTAACAAAATAACAATTGCTTTAGCTTTCCAAATCGGCTTCCAGGTCAATTCTACCCATTATCTCAAGTTCATTAACAGCCATTAATCCTTCGTATAAAGAATCCAGTTCTTCATCCTTTAAAGGTTGTTGTTCTATCTTGATAATCAAGCTAAAAGGTATCTCTCGTTTAAATGCTTCTTTGTTTGCATCGGTCATAGTTTTATGAAACGCTGCATTCACTGCTACTTTAAAAGTATTTTCTTCATTGATAATATCCTGACGCTTAACATTAAACGAATGTTTTTGTACATTACTCACTATCTTTTCTCTATAATAAAAGTCTTGTACCCAACCTTTATTTCCTAAACAATATTTGTCCTTTTTACTGCCATTATAACCATCCTGAATTTCCACCTGACGAATTTCCCCATCCTTATTCTCTCGTTCTTCAATATGTGACATTTCAATATCCACATTTTTACCTATGGCATATGTAAGATGAATAGGACAATACGATAATTGATTATCCGTTTTAGGTTGAAATTTAAAACACAAAGTCGTTGTAAACTTCAATAGTCCATTTTTTCTTTCGGCAATATTCAGGTAATCTGGAAGATTTAGAGGAAATAATTTAATTTCATCAACCGAAACCTTATCCTCAACAACCATTGTTACCTCATTGTTATTGGAAAATAAAATTTGATTATTTAACTCCCCATAACCTGTTATACGCCTAGTCATTGTTTTTGAGAAAGTATTGAACTCTTGTCCTAACTTTATTTCTTCAGATGCATTGATCAAAAGTGCTTTAACACTTTGCATGTTAATACCTGGATATATTTTAAGCAATCTGGAAGCCACATTTGCTGCTAAAGGAGTTGAATAGCTTGTCCCCAATGCTAGAAATGTCCTTTCGCTTAAATCAGAAGAAAGTACTTCCAAACAAGTTTTACCTTGCTCATCAAGAACATCCATGCCAAACAAAGAAGTTTCATAATAATCTCCACCACCAATCAATATATCAGGCTTACTTAAATACTTATTTACTGTAGCTTGATTAAAAACATCTTTATTCTCAAAATCATAATGGAATTTACGAGAATATAATGCCGGATGAGTATGATTTCCAGCAAGACCATATACTCCATTGGTATCAAAATTATTTGCCGTTGCACCTACTGTCATATTATTCATGCTCTCTGCTGGTGGAGCTATATTAGCATTGCTAATTTGAAATTTATTTGGATAATCTTTAATCTCCAAATTATTAATAAAGTGGTTGGTTGTAGAAATAAAAATTAGAATATCCAATTCTGCTGCTACATTGTCTAGCATAGCTGCATATGATGAAAACTCTTGATTATCTTTTAAAGGAAAATCCGTATAGCCAATAGCAAGAGTAAAAATCCTAACCCCATAAACTAAATTTGCTTCCCGGATAAAATCAACAATTTTCTTCTGAGAGATAGCCCCATTGCTACCATCGATTATTTTAATGGGTAATATTTTTGCATCAGCCTCCACCAATCCGTTATAACCTGGAATTAATTTATTTCCAAAGGCTGCGAATGCAGCTACCCCTGTTCCGTGGTCAGCACTATCATAAAAAGAGCCTGTTCCAGTTGTATCATATTCACCATCATCACCTACTAATATTGAAGACAAAGGAGTTTGAGAAGATACACCTGAATCAATAATTCCTATTACTGGAAGCTCTTCCTCTGCATTAGTTATCTCAAATCCATATTCACGTTTGGGTATATTAAATTTACTTGGTGTTACTATAGCACCGGAACCAGAACAAGTGGCATATATAAAATCAAAATTATCAAGAATAATCCTTAGAAGGTCTTCATGAATATCATATACTTCTCCAAATTGTTCATCAAAGTCATACTTAATGTTGTTTTCTTCAAGAAACAATTTCAAAGCTTCTTTTTGTGGAGCGATTACGTCATCTTCAATAAATGAGTTAACTCCCATAAAAGACAAATGGATAACACTATAATTATTAATATTTCCTAATCGTTCATCTGTAGAGAACAGTTTGAAACTTTTAACAAACTTGATTTTTGCATCAAATTGTTTATTAAGATTATTCTCTTGATTGCTTATGAAAATATTTAGCTGCTGAAAAAAAGAAGCAAACTTCTCTTCATCTTCAATTGCAAATAACCCTTTACGGTTAAAATGAGTTAATCGTAATAACTCAATCCCAAAATTATCTATGTAATAAGCTTTGAATTTAACTTCATCAAATCCAGCAAAGAAATTCAGTTCTATGGAATCAAAATGATCTTCAACCTCAATCGTTCTTGCCTCAACTCTTTCCATGTAATCAGACTCATATCTCGCAAGACAATCAGAAAAATTAGATGCCATTAAACGGTAATCCTTTGGATTTGCATTTCTCTCATCATCTTCTTTTCCACCTCCTCCTGGTCGTCCTTTTAACGTTCTTGTTCCTTCAACTGGATTTTTAAAATATAAGTGAGGTCTATTCATTTTGGTCTGAGATACTAAGTACTTAAGCTGAATTAATTAATAAACTTAATGATTTTTTCAGTACCATTTATATCTGAACTTCTATTTTACCCTTAATTTCTTGAATTTAGCAGCTGAAATATGGCCTTTTTGAAAAATACTAATATAGTAAAAGCAAGTAAAAAATTGTTTTGTATCGTATTTTATCGTTTTAGCGGTTTTTAATTGAGCGCAAGTAAATATTACTGAGTACAGACTAAATTACTTCACACTTCTAAACCTTGACATTTTTCTATTTATTACCATTTATTACTATCTAAAAATCAATTGATTTTACTTTTATTACTATTTATTACCATGTTCTACATTCCTTTTGAAATTGCATTCTATTTCTCTATAATTGAATCAGAAAAACGCAAAAATGATTCACTAAAATGATATTTAGAAGAACAATATTAAAACAAGATTTGGCCATTAAATTATATCCACAAAGCTCAAATATTAATGCAGCGATGCAGTTGCTCCGGAAAGAAATAAAATTGTCACCGGAATTGAATAACAGACTTGAATTACTGACAAGAAATAAAAGAGCTCATTATTACACGCACAAAGAACTGGAAGCTATCCTAGAACATTTTTGTATTAGTCAGGAAGAATTTGAGCTGCTATAAGGACTTCTTTGGGAAAATCATGATAAAACTTACAGAAAACCTAGGGAAATCAAGCTCAAAAGCACTATCTGAGCTAATAAACAGATAGCTTTTGAGTGCTTTTTCAAGCTTCAGAGTACTTTCAGAGTATATACAGACCATATCCAGAGTATATTGTACTTGCTTTTTAGAGCTTTGCCTATGTTGTAGTGTATATTAAGCGTGCTTTTTGAATGCTTCCTAAATTTATGAGAGTACTTTGTGGATGCTTTGCTCATTATCAATAGTACTTAACCCAAATCACCACCAATATGAAAACAGCAGCTATCATTAAATGGTGAAAATGCTTCATTTATGAGGGTATATTTTAGATGCTTTTGGGGTGATCTTTAGAGTCTGTGGAGTATGAAGACAAAAAAATGTTCTAAATGGTAGTGATTGGCATAGTTGTGTCGCAAATTGGCACAGTCGTAAGTCGTTCGTTTTGTGATTTATAATATAATTTTACAACCATCAAAATGAAGTAGAATAATATTAAACGCAATACGATGATATTACCCCGAAAAATATTAAACAAGATTTAGCTGTTAAGCTATACCCTCAAAGTTCAAACACAACTTCCGCCATGCAATTACTGCGAAAGGAGATAAAGCTATCACAGGAATTAAGCACTAAGCTTGATAAGCTGACACGTAATAAACGTGCCCATTATTTTACTCACAAAGAACTGGAGCTTATCCTGGAACATTTTTGTATTGGTCAGGAAGAGTTTGGAGAATTGTAATTTTATTTAGCAATACCCTTTCGGGTATAATTCTCAACTATATTGGCCTATTTATACCCGATAAGGTATAATCCATTCATCTCATATACAAACATATTTAAGGAGAAACTGTAATTAATTATCGCAACAAACTAACTCTGTAGCATTTTTAGTATATACCTATGTATCAAATCTAGTATATAGCGATGTGGAAGTTTTAGTATATAGTGACATATAACTATATATCAAAGCAATACAAAACAACTCATTTCCTAAAAACAGCTTCCTTTAAACGATTCCGTAACCACTTTTCATAAAAACATTTAATTAATAATTGTTTTTCATGGAAAGTAATTGTTTTTCATGTTATCTTCGTAACTATAATTCATAGTTTAGGCACATGAGTAATCGTTTTTCACAAAAAGTAAGTATTTTTCACGGACAATCACTCCCTGAAGAAGGAATGTTAGCTGGTTATGCTTTTATGCTTCAAGAATTAGAGCAAAACACAGGTAAGGTTTTACCTACCCCCAAGCAATTATCCATAATTACAGATAAGTACCAAAGATATAGTACAAAAAGGTGGCAAGTGTTCACCAAGAGACACAAACCCAATAGTAATCCTATAAGTCATATTGTCTTTGCTTTAAAATACGAAGGCATTGATTTACTAATTCTAAAATCAATGTTTCAACTTATTGGCGAAGAGGAGATAAAGGAATATATTTTGAGCGAACCAACCGGACAATACGCTAGAAAAATTTGGTTCTTATACGAATGGTTATTTGGAATAAAACTTGATATCCCTAACTTAAAAAAAGGTACTTATGTAGAAGTACTAAATCCAAAGCAACAGTATCCTGGTCCAACCAAAAACTCTACCAGACATCGAATAAAAAATAACTTACCTGGAACACCTGAGTTCTGCCCTCTAATTAGAAAGACCCAAAAACTTGAGAAATATATTTCTACAAATATTAGAGATTCCATAGATAAAGGATTAAACAATAACGATAAAGAGCTAATTAAAAGGACTGCTGCATTCCTGTTATTAAAAGATTCAAAAGCCTCTTTTGCTATAGAAGGAGAATATCCTCCAAGTATGCGAGCCAGAAACTGGAGTAAAGCAATAGGACAAGCAGGTAAAAAACCATTGACTCTATCAGAAATAGAACGCCTCCAGCATGTAGTAATTGGTTCTAAGAAATTAAAAAATATGGGCGTCAGGGAGGATGAAAGCTTTATTGGTGAACATGACCGAGAAACTTATACGCCAATACCTGATCACATATCCGCAAAAGCTAAAGATCTCACCTCTCTAATGAATGGATTATTAAACACAAATAATCTTCTTCAAAACAGCGAATACGATCCCATACTTACAGCAACTACCATTGCCTTTGGCTTTGTGTTTATCCATCCTCTTTCTGATGGCAATGGAAGAATACACAGGTATTTGATACATCACATCTTAACATGGATGGGTTATACAAAACGAGACATGATATTCCCTGTTTCATCAGCAATATTAGATCGAATTAGTGATTACCAGGATGTATTAGAAGATTTCTCATCTCAAAGAATCGATTTGATTGAATGGGAACCTACTTCCGACCATAATATAAAAATACTAAACGACACAATTGATTTGTATCGTTACTTTGATTTAACCCGTCAAGCTGAATTTCTTTATGAATGCGTTGAAGAAACAATTAATAGAATTATTCCGGAGGAAATTGATTACCTGGAAAAGTACGTCATGTTAACTAACAGAATAAATTCCTTTATTAATTTACCCGACACAAAAGTTGACCTTCTTATTAAATTATTAAATCAAAGCAAAGGAAAATTATCAAAGAAAAAGAGAGAAAATCATTTTGAAGAACTTACTGAAGAAGAAGTTTTCATTATTGAGGAAAATTATAAGGAGATCTTTATAAGCTAAATTTAATTTCTTTTAAACATCAGATTTAATTCCTCTAAAGAGAGTAGTTCTTACCTTTCAAAACATAACGAGTGTAAATTTTGCCAATATTTACTCTCGTTAAATCTTCTCAATTCCAAACGTCAAGTTTTCTGATCAAAAAACTTGACACAAAATCCATTTTTAGGTTCGGTTCCTTTTTGCTACTTTTGGAGGGAAATGAGTTCATTGAAACGCATTTAAAACGGGCATTTTTGCCCATTTTTGGTGGACTTACAGAGGACTTTAAAAATTGAATTCGTAAAATATTGAAGATAGGGCACATAAAGCAAATTTTCAGTTCCCTCTCTCTCCACATAGCTTCTAAGCAAAACGAAGCAAAACCCTATAAGTCAACACTTACAGGGTTTTTTATGTGCAAAAGTGTGCAATAAAAAGCAGAAAAAGGCAGTTTTATTCGTTGGCAATATAAACGTGAGGACATAGCTTTGGAAGACCTGAATCACCAGTTTATCTGTAATTATGAGTTGTACCTTAAACCAGAACGCAAATGCGCCCATAACACAACTATCAAATACCTGAAGAACTTTAAAAGATAGTCAGAATTGCCCTAGCAAATAGTTGGATGACTAAAGACCCGTTTGCAACTATTAAATTCAAACTAAAGCCAGTTGATGCAGTTTATCTTACCAAAGAAGAACTGGATATTGTCATCCATAAGGAAATGGGCATGGAACGCTTAAGACAGGTTCGTGATGTTTTTGTCTTTTGTTGTTTTACCGGACTAGCCTTTTCCGATACCAAATCTCTAAAACGCGAGCATATCACAACAGATGGCAATGGAATTACCTGGATTCATAAAAAGAGAACTAAGACCGATCAGATGAGTACCATCTTTGTCATTAAGGCTGCCAAAAAGTTAATGGCCAAGTATGAATACGAACCGGAACTTATTGAAAAATGCGCAGTCCTCCCAGTTCTTAGTAACCAAAAAATGAATGCCTACTTGAAAGAAATTGGAACCATATGCAGTATTGATAAACCCATATCAACCCATACTTCCAGACATACCTTGGCTACAACCATTGCCTTAGAAAACAATATGCCTTTGGAGGTTGTATCAAAGACTTTAGGTCATTCCAGCACAAAAATGACTCAGCGTTATGCGAGAACAACGGAAGCTTTGATTCAAAAGAACATGGAGAAAATTAAGGATTTGTATTAAAACATATCATTTTAGAGTAAATATTGCGGTATGCGATATTTACCAACATTTTTTTGTCTATATTTTAAACCAACCTAAGTGGTGAGCGGTATGGTTGGAAAAGTAATCTATTAGCAATTCAGTTGGAGTGCTGAGGTCCTAAACTGAAAATTTGTTTTTGTAGACTAACGTAAGCTGAAACAAATTTATCAAGGAAAATATTCATCTATACGCTCCCCTCAAAGGTTAAAAAGGGAAATCGGGCAACACATCCTGACCAGGTAAAAGCGGCAAGCTTTCTTCCTTATCTGAAATAATACTATTTACCTGGAAAAAGTATTGACTTTCAGGCTTCTTATTTATTTCAGCCAATTCCTTTAAGTCATACGGATATACCTCACTGTTTTCCTCTCCATTGGCCTCTGCAATTATATACCAACCATCAAACCCGCACAACTGGGGCCGCAAAATGGATGAATCACATAGGCTGAAGTAAACTTCATTCCTTCATTGGCTAACTGATCCAAGGCAGGTGTTTTTATATCTGTTGATCCATTGAAACCAACATCAGCGTAACCTAAGTCATCACACATAACAACCACAATATTTGGTCGTGGAGCTTGTGCTTTATCAGTTTTTGTTGAACAAGCTATGAAAGACAACAACAAAATAAGGGCTCCTGCGCATGTGTATAATCTCATTTTCATTTTTTTTTATCGTACAACACGACCTGATCCGGATCCACCCATTAAGGCTTCTACTTCAGAACGTGATGAATAATTAAAGTCACCATTAATGGAATGACATAAGCAGGAGGCTGCCACGGCAAATCGAATCGCTTGATCTGGTTTTGACAATTCAGGCGTATTCAAAGCAAAAACTAAACCAGCGCCAAAAGAATCACCACCACCAACACGATCAACTATGGCCTTTATTTCGTAAGGCATGTATTCCCCTTGCTCATTTAAAGGCGCAAAATGAGCCGTATCTGATGCTGCATCATACAGCATGGCTCCCCAATTATTATGAGTGGCAGATAGACTCTCACGTAAGGTGATTGCCACTTTCTTTACATTCGGAAATTGCTTTACAACTTCTTTAGCCACATCAACATACTTATCAATATCCAACTGACCACCTTCAATATCTGTATCGCCGGCAGATATTCCCAATACATCGTGTGCATCCTCCTCATTGGCAATTACTACATCCACATATGGAAGAATGGCACGCATTGTTTTTTCAGCCAATATACTTGGCGATGTGCCATTTTGCCACTGCCAAAGCTTCTTTCTGAAATTTAAATCGCATGACACCGTTAAGCCTTTTTCTTTTGCAGTTCGAACAGCAACCTCTGTGGCATGCGCAGAAACTTCGGACAAAGCAGGTGTAATACCAGTAGTATGCAACCAGGCTCCATCTTTCAGCAATTCACACCAGTCGTAGGCTTCGCCTTTTGTCATGGATACCGCAGAATAGTCTCGATCATACATTACACGACTTGGACGCTGATTGGCACCTCGCTCCACAAAGTATAAGCCAAAACGACCATAATCTGTCAATTTAATTCCTGTAGTATCTACGTCAATTCCTTTTAGTACTTGTAAACAGGCCTCAGTCATTTCGTTATTTGGTAAAGCGGTTACAAAACGTACTTTGCCCCCTAGCATAGCAATTGAAGAAGCCACATTAGCTTCAGCTCCTGCAAATGTCATATCTAACTTCCCCGGCATACTCTGACGAAAGCGCTGAAAATTTTCAGGACATATACGCCCCATTATTTCTCCGAATGTTATAATTCTTTTCATGATTTTACCTTCTAGCTACCAGTTGTTAGTATTTAGCAACTGGTAGATTTGTTATTTATTACGAATCTCCTTAATTAAAGTGTGTATTTCTCTGGCATTACGTGTAATGAGTTCCCAGTTTTCATCGAGTATCATTTTGCGCTTTGCAATCCAGGAGCCACCAATGGCAGTTATTAATGGCGATTCCAAATAAGTTCGGGCATTCTCCATATTACATCCTCCTAAGGGAATAAATTTAAGATCAAGGTATTGATAAGGTGCCACCATGCTTTCCAGGTGTGCCATTCCTCCAGAAGTTTCAGCAGGAAAAAGTTTTAAAACCCGACAGCCTTCATGGATTGCCATTTCAATATCAGTTGGTGTCATTATACCCGGAGCAAAATCTAAGCCTTGCTTTCGAGCCTCCGCTATTACATTAGGATTACATCCCGGTGCTACAGCAAAATCTGCACCAGCATCTACAACTGTTTTAACCTGCTCGGTAGACAAAACAGTTCCAAAACCAAGCGTCATTTCAGGCACTTCTTTTTTGATTGCCTTAGCAGCTTCTATAGCAACAGGTGTGCGTAGCGTTAATTCAATGGCATCGACACCTCCGGCCAATAAGGCCTTTGCCAAAGGCACAGCATGTTTTACATGGTCTACCACCAACACTGCCATTACACCGGCGTCATCAATTCGTTTAATCATTTCAGGCCTCATAGCCTGCTTATCAAATGTGTACATTTTATAGAATCAAGTAGTGAGTAGCAAGTAACGAGATGATTTACATGATGTATAATTCTTGTATCTTGATACTTAAATCTTTTTTTTACAATGCTGTTGAAATACGTTTCTTAACCAGGTAATCATTAAGTGCCAGGTATGAGCAATCGTGTCCAATTCCACTTTCTTTTATACCGCCATGGGGAAGATAGATGGCATACTTAACACCATTCACCTGCACCTCACCAAACATGAGTTCTTCTGATACTTTTCGAATGACTGATTGATCATTAGAAAATAAGTAGGATGCTAAACCATATTCCGTATTATTACCTAATTCAATCGCTTCTTCTACTGTAACGTACTTCATCATAGCAGCAACAGGTCCGAAAATTTCTTCACGAAAACAACGGCTATCGCATTTAATACCAGAAAGTATGGTTGGCTCAACGTAAAAACCTTTATCAAAGCCTTCAGGAACTTTACCGCCCATTACCAAATCTACTCCAGATGCCACATCATCGGCCACCATTTTCAATACCCGTTCCTGATCATGTTTGGTCACCAATGGTCCCATATCTGGCTTTTCTTCAATACCAAAACCTATTTTAAGTGCCTTGGTTTTCTCTTTAAAGGTATTTAAAAAAGTATCATAAACCTCTTCATGAACTAGAAAACGATTAGGGGATACACATATCTGACCTGAATTTCCATATTTTAAGGCGACTCCCAATGTTGCGGCCAATTCTAAATCAGCATCCTTATGCACAATAAATGGCGCATTACCTCCAAGCTCAAGGCTAACATGTTTAACGGTTGTAGCCGAATCTGCAATAACTCGTTTACCAGAAGCAGACGAACCAATCATGGTGAGCACTTTAGGTATCGGACTTTTGGTCATGGTAGTGGCAACCTCGCTTACCGGCCCGCTAATTACATTTATAACACCTGCCGGGAAATTGATACTTTCAGCAATTTCACCAACCAAATAGGCTGAAATAGGCGATAATTCAGAAGGCTTAATAACAATAGAACAACCTGCTGCTAATGCAGGCCCAATTTTATAGCCTACATTTAGTAAAGGAAAATTCCAGGCTAAATAAGCTACTGCAACACCCACAGGTAAATTTACTATTTGGTGATGATGTGTATTTTCCGAATCAGGAATAATTTCATCGTGCATATTTTTCATGGCTTGCGGGTAAAATTATAATCCATCAGCCAGTAATCCCACATCTTCAGCAGCGACTTCATAGGTTTTACCCATTTCATATACCACGGCATTTCTCAGTTCATCTTCACGTTTCAATATTTCGGCGCGAAGTTTCATCATCCGTTCGGTACGTTCTTTAAGTGGCATCTATGACCATACCTTAAAACCCTTCTGGGCTTCAATTAAAGCCAATTCAGCGTCTTCTTTTTGGGCATAAGCAATGGAACCAACAGCTTCCTCAAGTGCAGGATTAATGATATCCTTTTGGACTCCTGAGATGGCATCAACTAATTTACCACCAATATACATTTTTTTATAACCGAAATTCATATGATAAAATTTTTAATATTTACTTACAAAATCTCTTAAGTGCATCTTCATCAATACCAACCCCTAAACCGGGTTTATCCGAAACCTTGATTTCTCCATTCTTAACCTCAAAATCAGGAATGGTTACCTTATCTCTAAGCTCATTATCTGTTCGATCATGTTCCATCCAGAAATTTGAATTGAACATACGGCCAGGCACATTATCCAAGTTACTAATAAAATGCATGGCAGCCGAAATAGCAATGTATGTTCCCCAGCTGTGAGGCACTATTTCTTTGCCATAGGTTGAAGTTAGAACTGAAATCTTTTTCACCTCTGTTAATCCGCTACAAGCAGCAATATCAGGCTGCGCTATGTCCACAGCATTTGTTCGAAGCAGCGGATGAAATCCACATCTTAAATATTCACATTCTCCTCCGGCTATTGGAATTATTGTGGCATTTCGTAATTCTGCATATCGATTATAAAACTCCGGAGAAACAGGTGGCTCAAACCAGCCGATATCATAATCCTCAATGGACTTTGAAAGTTTTATGGCTTCGCGCAAATTATAAGCATGATTAGAATCTACCATCAGTTCCATATCATCACCAATTGCTTTCCTTACCTCACGTACCATCTCAATATCCTATTCAATGGTCATGCCTACCTTCATCTCAACAGCCTTATATCCTAATTCTTTGTACTCAATAACTTCATATGCCAAAGCCTGAGTTAAATTTTTTTCTTCTCTGAAATATAAACCTGTTGCATAAGGCGTGATTATGTCTCGTTTTTTACCTCCCAGCAATTGATGTACCGGCACATTTAAAATCTTTCCTTTAGCATCCCACACAGCCATATCAATAGCACTTGTGGCGGCTACCAATATACCTCGGCGAGCATAATCCAAAGAACGGCGATACATTACATCCCCAATAGTCTCATTATCTAATGGATTCATACCTATTACATATTGCGACAATAACTTTACGCCAGCGGCCAGAACATCAGCTGGCCCGTATCCTTCTCCCCATCCTACTATACCTTCGTCAGTGGTTAACTTCACCAAAGATATTTTTCGCTCACTATATGACCATTGAGAAAAATAAAATGGCTTATCCAACTTATCATTTAATACAAAGATCTCTAAATATTTTATTTTCATTTTTTTCCAGTAGCAAGTTCATCACTTATTTAACTAGCCAACCGTGTTAGAATATCCAATTATGATCATTCCTATACAAATGACGACTACGCCAAACATTAACCAGCCAAACGGTTTTGTAGCACCTGTCCACTCTTTATTGAAGTAAGCCAAAACATTACTAACAATCAAGCCTCCACCCATAAGAATTGGCCAGCCTATTGCCGAGCCCATATTACCCATTAGAGTAGCTCCCTGTTCGTATACACCCAGGGCACCAAACCAACATAGAGCAGCTACAATAGACCACATGTATGCTTTGCCCGATTTTGACTTTTTAAATGAATTCCAACTTTTGTGTTTAAACAATAAAAAGATAGCATACATGGCATTTAAAATAAATGCGCCCCACAGAACAACCACCCAAATTGCTAAGCTACTATTGCGCGCTGTTGCTCCGGCTTCCTGTGCATAATATCCAATACCACTACCTTCTGCAAAACCTGCATCAAAACCAATTCCCGGAAAAGCCGAAAAGAACCCACTCAAAACAGCAATTATAAGACCTGCTTTAAGATTTATCTTTTTACCTTCTTGTTCGTTGCTTTGTTTGTCGCGTAAGATACCTGCATAAGCAGTTAAAGCTACACCTATTACCATTACAATAACGCCTCCCAATACATACGGAGAGCAGCCGCATTAGGATCATCTTTCATAAAATATGGTATAAGACTACCTGCTGCAGCACATAAGCCTAGCACAATACCATAGGTTAATGACATGCCAATATATGGAGCACTTTTACCAAACATGATACCTCCTATACCCCACACTGCTCCAAATATCATGGCCATGATTTTAATATCAACAGGAGCCTGAGCAATGCTATAAAATAGGTCAGGCACTACTATTAATGCCCATGCTGTTGGCAATATAATCATTGCAAACAACGAGTGGACTAACCACCAGGCTTCCCACTTAAGTGGTCCATAAACTTCATTCCAAGACCGAATGAGCCCTGAAAAAGGGTCGCAAATAATACCAATGCTAAAGGTAAAAATTCAAATTCCATGCTTATATACTTTTGATTAATACAAGGAAATGACATGTATCACTGAATTAATTTGCTGATTTTACCTAGTACTTACATTATTTTACCCCACATTAGTTAGAATTAAAAATGATCAAAAAAAATTAGGCACCTGTACAAATTCATACAAGTGCCTCCATTGATTTTATTTAATTGAGTTTTATTTCAACTCAAGCTTTTGTGTTTTAGTGTAATCTGCCCCTCTTAATTCGATAAAAGCATCCATTAGCTCTTTAAGTTTCTCAGGATTTTCGCTAGCCAGATTGTATTGTTGAGCGATATCCTCTTTTAAATTGTATAGCAATGGTTCAGGGCTATTCCCTACCTCAATATTAACATGTTTATTGAGTGCTTTCCCTTTGTATGCAGGTATCATTAACCAATCTCCCTTGCGAAGTGCGGTACGTGTTGTGGCTTCGATTATTAGACTGTCACGTCCTTCATCACTTATACCTAATAATACATCTAAAAGCTCCTTACTATCTGTTGAGTTTTCTTCAGTAACTACCAATTTGGCCAACACTACCATAAAAAATGCACGTTACGATGAAGTAATGCTCTATTTCGAGAAGGTAAATAAAGCTCGTAACCACCCGGGCTTTACCTTTCTGTTTCATTACAATGCGTATCGGCATGAGTCAAAAAAGCTTTATGGTTATACCCAGTTTATGGAGCATTATAACCATAAGCATCCAAAGACAAAGGGCTCGATGAAGATAGAGCATATAGCAGGCTATGAGGTCTTTATTGATTATGCAGGGAAGAAGCTACATATTACCGATAAAGAGACCGGAGAACCAATCCCGGCAGAGGTATTTGTTGCGATTTTACCAAACAGTCAATACACCTACATTGAAACCTCATATAGTCAAAAACGGAAAAATATGATAACAAGCAGGTTATGCCCTGGCGTATTATGGCGGCGTTCCCAAGGCCATTGTATCGGACAAACTCAAAATCGGCAGTAACCACAGCCATTAAATACGAACCAGACATCAATAGGTCATTTAAAGACTTTGCGCGCCATTACAACTGCTTTATTACCCCTACCCGAAGCTATGCTCCAAGACAAGGCATTGGTCGAAAATGCTGTCCAATTAGCCTATCAACGCATTTATTATTCCCTTAAGGGAGATGACTTTCTTTTCGCTGGACGAGCTCAATCAGGAAATTAAAAAATTGCTTCTCGATTACAATAATCGCCTTCTCACACGCAAAGGCGCAAGCAGAAAGGAACTCTTCCAATCGGTTGAGCGAAGCTACTTAAAACCGCTTCCGTCATCGGGTTACGAACTTAAAGATTATCGCAGAGCCAAGGTGCAAAAAATGGGTTATGCGTATTTCTCACCTGATAAGAACTATTACAATGTGCCTTATCGATATATCGCAAAATCAACCCAGATTCATTATACAAAATCAACTGCGGAGGTCTTATATAATCATGAACGAATAGCATCCCATCAACGCAATCCTGCGATGGGTATATACATTATCAATAAAGATCATCTGAGTAGCACGCACAAGGCATATACAGAATGGAGTCCTGCCTATTTTGAGAAGAAGGCTGCTAAAGGACAAGAATTAATCGCTTTAACTGTTTTTTTCCAATAATGCCATCTAATTTAAGGTCGTAATTAAAGAAGCGGTTCAATACTTTCTGCACGCCACAGCTACCCTAGCAACCACTATTTACATACCAGTCAAAAATAATTTCCTGCAATGAGCCGGAGACAACGTAGCCTATTTTGTATTTATCATAGATGTTTTATTGCAAAAAATATCTCCGAAAGGGAAATTTAACTAATCAAGAAGCTTGCATATTTCTCCACCTTTTTCTTCTTAGCTCATCTAGCTCGTATTCTATCTTGAGTTTTTCCATCTTTGATACTCGTTTTTACAAGGACAGGTTACAATTGCAATCTCCTGAATACCACCTGTATTATTAAAAATTGCATCGTGGAACTGACCACGATTAAAACCTATACTTTCCTCAATAAAATCAAAATTTATTATTTCTCCTACTCATGGTGTAAAAGGCAAAATCAACCTTACTGCCGATGTTTTACCATCGATATCAGCCATATATTTATTATTGGGGCTATTTGCAGTTTCATCAAATGGAATTACAAATAGCAATTTCATGTACAAAGTTTTGAATTTGAAAAGGTTTCTCTCTTAAAACATCCCCCTCATAGTATATTGAAAATAAAATTTGATTTACCTTAACCCTAGTAATTGACAGTTCATCAGCTATCATTTGATTTGTTGGCAGCGATGGGAAGTTTAAGCCATAAAAAGAAAATATAACATCTCTAACATAGTAATCTACAGGATATATAAATATAGGTATTTCTTCAAAATATGTAGTTTATGTCGTATCTTTAAATAAGTCATTTGAAATATGTGTTAAAGCTATAACGGGTTGAAGATTTACATTAAAAATATGGTTTGTATTCGCTGCCAGATGGTAGTAAAATCGGAGCTTGAAAAACTAGGTCTTCAATATGTTGATGTAAAAATTGGAGAGGCGAATATTATTGGTGAATTATCGCGGGAACAAATTAAACAATTAGATAAAGCGTTGAGAAAATCCGGGCTCCTTGTGATGGATGATAAAAAAAGCATTCTGGTTGAAAAAATAAAAAATACTATTATTGAATTAGTACATTATACTGATGATCAAATAAAAGTAAACTTATCTGATTATTTAAGTAAAAGGCTTAATCACAACTATACTTATTTAGCTAACCTATTCTCGGAAGTTAAGGGAATAACTATTGAAAAATTTTACCTGACTCATAAAATTGAAAAAGTGAAAGAACTCATTGTTTATAACGAACTTAACCTTACCGAAATAGCTCATAAAATGCACTATAGTAGTGTGGCACACTTGTCAAATCAATTTAAAAAAATAACAGGTCTCACTCCATCTCGCTTCAAAATAATGAAAAACAAAAGACGTGACACGCTTGAAGATGTGAATGATGTAAATATTTTATAGAATAATATAACAATATTTAAGCGGTATGTCACGAACTTTGCTATCAACTTTTAAGCTATACCCAGATATAGTTAAGTAACAGATAGTCATCATGAAAATATTATTACTTTACCCCCAATATCCTGATTCCTTCTGGAGTTTTAAACATGCACTCAAGTTTATTTCAAAGAAAGCAGCTGTTCCTCCCTTAGGATTGATTACAGTTTCAGCTTTACTACCTCAATCATGGCAGAAAAAGCTTATTGATATGAACGTAACTTTGCTAAAAGATGAATATATACTGTGGGCAGATTATGTTTTTATTAGTGCCATGTACATCCAAAAAGAATCGGTTAATAAGGTAATTAACAAATGTGAAAACCTAAATACACCAATGGTTGCTGGCGGCCCCCTTTTTACCCAGGAATACAAAAATTATCCGCAAATAGATTATTTCGTTCTGAATGAGGCTGAAATTACTTTACCTATTTTTATGACCGATTTATCCGCGGGGAAAGCTAAACGAGTATACAAAACCGATATGTATGCAAACCTTGATATGACGCCAATTCCAGATTATCATTTATTAGACATGAAGAAATACGCCTTCATGAACGTGCAAATTTCAAGAGGCTGTCCTTTTTCATGTGATTTTTGTGAAATAACAACTCTTTTGGGACATAAGGTTAGAATGAAATCCCCAAATCAATTCATTGAGGAACTCAACGCTCTATACAAGCTTAACTGGCGCGGGTCTGTCTCTATTGTTGATGATAATTTTATTGGCAATAAAAAAGAGATAAAGTCAGCCTACCTGCCTAAGCTAAAACAGTGGATGCGCAGTCACAAATATCCATTTGTTTTTAATATTCAAAGCTCCATTAATTTAGCTGACGATAAAGAAATGTTAGCCCTTATGGCTGAAACTGGTTTTACATCTACATTCATTGGTATAGAAACTCCTGATGAAGTATCGCTTAATCATTGTAATAAGGTTCAAAATGAAAATAGAGACCTACTTAAATCAGTTCAAGAAATACAAAAAGCAGGATTACAGGTTTCCGGAGGTTTTATTGTTGGATTCGACAGTGATACCCCCAGTATCTTTCAGCGACAAATTGACTTCATTCAAAAAAGTGGTATTGTTTCCGCAATGGTCGGTTTATTAAATGCCCCTAAAAACACACTTCTGTATCAACGTCTGTGCGCAGAAAACAGATTAACAAAAGAATCAACAGGAAACAATACCGATTCATCAATGAATTTTATACCAAAGATGGACTACGATGAATTAATGTTGGGGTATAAAAAAATTATTCATTCCATTTATGCATCTAAACCCTATTACCAAAGAGTAAGGCAATTATTTTTAAACTATAAGCACAGTTATAACAAACAAAAAGAAATCAATTTTTCCCTTTTTGGCGCTTTCCTTAAATCTGTTTATGTTATTGGTATAGTTAATAAGGGAAGAATGGAGTATTGGAAGCTGTTGGTATGGACTTTAGTTAAAAGACCTAAACTATTCATAGAAGCAATTACATTTGCAGTTTATGGCTATCACTTTCGAATCGTTTATGGACTATAATTTATCAATGATGACCGACAAAAGCACGCTCCAATTGCCTTAGCTGCAGACGAAAAACAATTTGCACCGCCGCTGACATGAAAAAGTTAACAATCCGTGCTCTTCGCCATAAGAAAAGAACCTGCCTGCCGGCCAGGCAGGCCCACTGCGTTCAAACAGCTTTTACTTCTATTGATTTTTGCTCCGTTTGGTAATACCTAAGCAAGCTTAACATTACACTCACTTATCGCAAAAATTATTTCTTAACCCTTTTTGCAGGGTAAGGCTCGTAAGTATTTGTATTTTAGTCAAATCAATTTTCAAAGTTTCGACAGGTAGGACTACGGATTTTTGTTTTTCTATTTCATGCTTTCTTTTTTGTTGAATATTAAGCTGTTAACGGTAAATATTTTGATTGATTTATAAGATCACAAAAAATATTTAAAAAATACATGTTTTATAACATACCAGGTAGGTCTACATTTCAAAACACTAAAACACAAAAAAAATAAATCTATTGAATTTCAACGCAATAGAAAATGCGTTGGCGAAATCTGTTGATAAATACATAGGTTATCAACAGATTTTTTTGTTTTCGAGGGCGGATCTACGCAATGTGGGTTAACGCTTTGATTTAAACTTGCTCTTCTACCCAATAAATATCTCTGTTTCAAAAATGTGTGAATGATGTAAATTAAACATTCAATTGTATAATACATTAGCCTTTATAATGAGATACCTTTAATACAAAATAGGTACCTATGCATACTCCTGAAATCGAAAAAGCGAAATCTCACATTTTAATTGAAATGATTGAATATATTTCAAATTCAGTCGTGAGCAAAACAATACTCCGAAGAACAACCGGAAATGTAAATGTGGTTGCTATTGATACTGGCGAAGCATTGGCCGAAAAAACATCTCCGTTTGATACGTTTATTCAAATTATCGAAGGTACTGCAGAGATTATTATCGACAAAAAGTCAAATAGGCTTAATACGGGTGAGGGTATAATAATTCCTGCCCATACCTCTAATAATATTAAAGCGAAAGAAAGGTTTAAAATGATTTCAACTGTAATTAAAAGCGGTTATGAATCCGTTTCTATTTGAAAAAGAAGACGCATCCAATATGACAGAATGATTAAATCGTATAGTGCTTAAATGGTGATTGCCTAATACAAACATGAGTTTTAGCATATTAGGAACATCTGGGATTATTGAATTTTCTTCGAAGTCCTTTGTGGCCATTGAAAGATAAATTTTAAATGCATGAAAGAGAAGAATACCATAGCAGCATCTGAAAATTCAAAAGTATTCCAGCTTAAAAAAAACCATCAGCAAAAACAGAACGAACTGATAGCCGGGAATAAAAAGCTTTTAGCAATAATTGGTCATGATTTAAAAAATCAAATGAGCACCATTATTAGCTTTTTGAGTCTTTTAAAAGAAGAAGTCTTGGATCTGGATAAAAGCACAATTAAGCAATACATTACTTTCTCTTTACAAGCTGCTGACAATACATTTTTTATGCTTGACAACCTTCTTGAATGGGCTAATTCTAAAAACATTAGTAAGTCGTATCAACCTGAATATTTTGTTTTTAATGAGATTTTAGCCAACGAAATTAAGAACGTTAAATTATTTGCCTCGCAAAAACATGTTGGTATAATCTCAACCGTTTCTGAAGCAGACAAGATTTATGCTGATAAAAACATGGTAAAAAGCATACTGCGTAACCTGATGAACAATGCCATCAAATATTCTTTTGAACATGGGGATATTGATATAATGTCAAAAAGGGAACATGGATTCCTAGAGGTTACCATAAAAGACTATGGAGTTGGTATCGATGAAAAACTAGTCAACACCTTATCTAGCTCCAAAAACAGTATATCGTCGCTGGGCACCAATGGAGAGGCAGGCACCGGGTTTGGTCTAATGCTTTGCAAAGAGTTTATCGGCCTTCATATGGGAAAAATGGGGATAGCCACTCATATGAACCAAGGTAGTGAAATAAAATTCACCCTACCCTTATCCCCACATTAAATATATACTTTAATAATTAATACATACATTATGTCAAAAGATAGAGAAGGTAAAAAAAACAGCAAAAAGGCTCCTCAAAAAAACCTAAAGCAGAAACGCGCTGCCAAGGAAGCTAAACGTGCAGAAAAAATGAAAAAAAGCGAGGTGCTGTAATTGTAATAATAGCACTATTAACTGCAACAGTCATGGCTAAGTAAATCATTAACCATGCCTGTTGCCATTATAACTACCTGGGTATTTGTTTTTACGCTAAAAAAACCACTGAGAAACACTATAACTCAGAAGGACAACTACATAGATTCAGCCCCACAGACTCCATATTTAACAAACATGACGCTTGTGTTATGATACTAATTTTTTAAAAGATATGAAAATTGCATTTATAGGCACCTACCCACCGCGCGAATGTGGTATTGGTGCATTTACTCACGACCTGTTTAATTCGGTTGTAAACAATAGTATAAAACCTGAATTATCAAACGAAGGATTTGTAGTGGCCATGAACGATTTTACAAACACCTACAAATACCCCGATGAGGTTAAACAGATCATTAGGCAAGAACGTCAGGAGGATTATTTACAAGCTGCAAAATTCATCAATCATAGTGGTGCTGATGCTTGTGTGCTAGAACATGAATTCGGTATATTTGGGGGACAAAGTGGAGTATACATACTACCCTTATTACATCGATTGGAAATTCCTTTGGTTGTTACACTCCATACCATTTTAAAAACGCCAAGTTATAATGAAAGAGCGATTTTAGCCGCCATATGTAAGATGGCTCAAAAAATTGTGGTAATGAGCCATAAAGCTATCGAATTTTTAATCCATATTTACGATGTTCCTGCAGAGAAAATTGAATTTATAGATCATGGCGTACCCGATATAAAATATAACGCAAAGCAATCAAAAAAGGAGTTAAAACTCGAAAATAAAAAAATGCTGATGACCTTTGGTTTTGTGGGGCGTAACAAAGGTATTGAAACAGTTATAAAGGCGTTATCTGCTATAATTGAAAAGCATCCAGATGTTGTTTACATGATTTTGGGAAAAACCCACCCTAATGTATTCAGGTATTCCGGCGAAGAATATCGCATATATTTAATGCGTCTTATTAAAAGTCTTCATTTAGAAAAACATGTGGTGTTTTTAAATGATTTTTTAGATGTTAAAGATCTTTTTAAATACTTATCTGCGGCCGATATTTATATAACACCTTATACAAACAAAGCCCAGATTACCAGCGGAACGCTTTCCTATGCTGTAGGCGTTGGATCGGCTGTTGTTTCAACCCCCTATTGGCATGCCGAAGAATTATTGGCCAATGGCAGAGGCAAGCTCTTTGATTTCAACGACTCGGAAGATTTATCTGTCATAATAAAAGATCTTCTTGACCATCCTGCCAAACTCAACAAGCTTAAAAGAAAGGCGCTGGAGTATGGAGAAAGTATTACATGGCCTTTAACAGGTTTAAAATACATTGTTCTTTTAGAAAAAGTAGCTGAACAAGGTGCAAACGAAATTAAAAAAAAGGATACCATATTAGACCTGCTAATTATGCCACCCTTTTCTCTTGCTCATATTAATCGATTAACGGATGATACCGGAATAATACAACACGCAAAATTTGGTATCCCAAACCTAAAAGAAGGTTATTGTTTAGATGATAATGCACGGGCTTTGTTAATGGTGTTAATGTGTTATCGCCAAATAAAGGATGAACGTGCCCTGGAATTATCCCCTATTTATATAAGCTATATTCATTACATGCAAAACAACGATGGAACTTTCAAAAACTTTTTAAGTTTCAATCGAAATTATTTAGACGAAGTAGGTTCTGAGGATTCATTTGGACGCACCATTTGGGCATTGGGTTATCTGATGGCCAATGCGCCCAATGACGCCTATTACCAAACAGGACGGGAAATATTTTATAATGCCATCCCTCATTTCAACAAATTAACATCTATCCGAAGCATAGCAAATACTATCATTGGATTGTGCTATTACCTTAAAACAAGCCCTGGCGATGATTCTATGACCGAAAGGCTTAGAACGATGACGCACAAGCTCATTACGCACTACGAACAAAACGATTCAAAAAATTGGCATTGGTTCGAGTCGTTACTTGCATATGATAATGGAATTTTGCCTTTATCACTTTTACATGCTTCTAAATTTTTAAATGACGATAGCGTATTAAAGGTAGCCATTAATAGCATTGATTTTTTGACGTCACATACCCTTAAAGATAACTACCTGTCTGTTATAGGTAACGAAAAATGGTATAAAAAAGATGAGCAACGTTCCGTTTATGCACAGCAACCCGTTGATGCAATGGCCATGGTCTTAATGTATCATCAGGCGTTCTTAGTTACTAAAAATAAAGAATACATTAAAAACCTATATACTTCATTTTTATGGTTTTTAGGAGAAAATGACCTTAGAATGAGTTTATATGATTTTGAAACCAATGGCTGTTGCGATGGATTTGAAAGTTATGGGGTTAATCGCAACCAGGGTGCTGAAAGTTCATTGGCGTATCTCATTTCTCACTTAACGGTTTTACAAGCTCATGAAGAGTTACATAAACATGACGAATCTATTTCTTACGTCCAAAACAAGTTATTTGAAACTACAGATTCCGAATTATAAATAATCATGGTAATTGAACGATATAAAAACAACCCCATTCTTACTAAGGATGATGTCCCATATCCAGTGGCAACAGTGCATAATGCTGCTGTAGTAAAGCACCTGGGATTGTATATTATGATATTTCGATCCCACAAGCTCAACGGAAGAAGTATTTTGGGAAAAGCCACCAGCACAGATGGGTATTGTTTTAAGGTAGAAGATGCACCCTTTATGGAACCTTCAGCTCAGGGTGAGCATAAAGAGTATGAAGCCTATGGCATTGAGGATCCGAGAATTGTTTTAATGGATAACGAATACTTGATTACCTACAGTGCATATTCAAAACATGGCGTGCGCATAGGATTGGCAAAAACAAAAGATTTTGAAACTGTTGAAAGGTTTACGTTTATAACCGAAGCTGATTATCGAAATGTGGTGATATTTCCAGAGAAAATTAACGGCCTTTACGCCAGACTGGATCGTCCACATTCAGAAATATCACCTTGGTCTATTTGGATATCCTATTCTCCCGATTTAAAATTCTGGGGCGAATCGAAACTTATAATGAAGCCCGTGCAATATCATTGGGATGAAATGAAAATAGGTCCCGGAGCAACGCCCATAAAAACGCCTCGAGGTTGGTTAAATATCTATCATGGAGTTTTTCCTACCATGGACGGAAGCGTATACCGCTTAGGTGCTGCATTACATGATTTAGGGGATCCATCCAAAATCATTGCCGTTGGTGATGAATGGATTTTGCAACCTGAAGAACAGTACGAGTTGGTAGGTTATGTGCATAATGTAGTATTCTGTTGTGGAGCAATACCTGAAGATGATGGAAGCGTGAAAATTTACTGGGGAGGTGCCGACACGGTAATGTGCGTAGGAACGGCTAATATTGAATCTTTGGTTGATCATTGTGTACAGAACAGCAGGCCTGCCATATAAATCAGAGTAAAGTGAACAATAAGATCATTAGACATTATACTTTGCACCTATCACTTGTTGAACGAAGGGAAATCGCGAAACCTTCAGTTTAATTTCCTAGGGAATACTAATTTAAAACACAAGAAACGACCATGGTAAAAGTTTTCGCACACGGGAAGATGATTATCTTTGGGTAGTGCCGCCTGGCCATAAAAATTAAAATACAAACAGATGAAAATCGCAATACTTGCACCCATAGCATGGCGGACACCTCCGTTAAAATATGGGCCTTGGGAACAGGTCGCTTCAAATATTACAGAAGGACTCGTTGATAAAGGTATGGATGTAACCTTATTTGCTACAGGAGATTCTAACACAAAGGGCAAATTGTCATCGGTTTGCGAACATGCATATGCCGAAGATACTACTATAGACCCTAAAGTAGCGGAGTGTTTGCACATTAGTCATTTAATGGAACAAGCAAATCAATTTGATATTATTCACAATAATTACGATTTCTTACCATTAAGCTATTCGCGCCTGATTAAAACACCCATAGTTACAACAATTCATGGTTTTTCCTCGCCAAAAATCATTCCGGTTTTTAAGAAATATAATAGCACCAGTCATTATGTTTCCATTAGCGATTCTAATCGTAACCCAGATCTTAATTACGAGGCCACCGTTTACAATGGGATAAACATTAACGAATTTATATTCAGCGGCGAGCCTGATGATTACTTGCTGTTTTTTGGAAGGATTCATCGTGATAAAGGTACTTACGAAGCCATTGAAATTGCGAAAAAAACCAAAAGAAAACTTGTCATATCCGGTTTTATACAAGATCAAGAATACTTTAACCAAAAAGTAAAACCATATATCAATGATGAAGATATAGTGTATGTGGGCAATTCCGGCCCAAAGCAACGCCTGAAGCTGTTAAGCCAGGCATGTGCCCTTTTACACCCCATTAGTTTTCAAGAACCATTTGGCTTGAGCGTGGTAGAAGCTATGGCTTGCGGTACGCCCGTTATAGCTTTCAATAAAGGCTCTATGCCCGAACTAATCCTTCATGAAAAAACAGGTTTTCTTGTTTCAAACATAGATCAAGCCATTGAAGCCATAAGTCACATTCAACATATCAACAGAAATGAATGTACAAAATGGGTAACATCTATGTTTAGCCGACAAAAAATGACAGAAGGCTACTTAAAGGTGTATCGTAAAATACTCCATGGAAATAATTGATAATCCAATATTGATATCAAACTGATGCTATACATCTAAATTATGCACTATCTGTTTTTGATAATCAGATAGAATATGATGAAATAATTTAACATTGCTTAAATATAAACAATACCTGATTATGTTATAAGGATTTAAGCCCCTTTTTTCTTTCTCAGCAATTAAATCCGTTTTAGATAAATACTTGACCAACGCATCATTCAACTCACTCTCAGTCATATACTTGTACACACCAAGCAATTCCTGAACAAATCCATCTACCTTAAATTCAACAAATTTATAGTCGGGAAAATATTTTAAAGCAATAAACAAAAAACTAAACACATCCAAGGGCTTATTTATCTCTACATCTGCCCCTTGCTGAATACGCTGATTAATTCTATTTTCTTCCAGGGCTATTTCTTCTTTTATATGAAGGAATTCATCATCAGCAATTTCAAACAATGCCGAAAGTCGGTTAATCCTTCTTTTAAGGCTATGTGGTATACTCTTTTTGTATTTTATTTTATGATCTAAAATACTCCAGGCATCCTGAATAATGGTTCGTATCTGTAATTCAAACTGTATTTTATAGTATTTGCCCTTATCTGAAACTCTGCTCCCATTCTTTTTTAACTTTAAATCCAGATGAAGACTTTTATAACCAAATTTATCCTCAGTTCTTTCAAGCAGCAAGGTTTTATCGGTAATATCTACCTCGTGAAATATTTTGTGTAGCCCTTTTCTTATTTTATCTACATCTTCCAGATAATAACAAATTACTCTTATACCTATAAAATCAGACAAATAGTCTAATATTTTGTATGTCGTATTATCCGAACTGATATTGGGTAAGTATTTTCTTTCAAATTTGGTGATACATTCTTGGTAATCCTTTACTCTTCCTGAAACGGACTCAACTCCTTCAATGGAGCCTATTTGATCTATTAGAAATTTTAATGCCGATTGGTAATATTCATTTTTAGCTTCATATTGCTCTTTAAACTCAATAATTTTATCTTCTAAAACATTCATATTTTGGTATTTGCAATCACAATAAGAAATTCTAGACCTTTCAGCTTACATAAAATTTTCTTATTCATAAATAATTATCTACGAGCTATTAATGTAGCAAAAAGTTCCTTATTCAGGAACTTTTCTTATCCTATTGCTATTCGTTTAGGCCCTTATCCTTTGCTTGCTCTTTTTTAGGGATACTAAATATTTACTATATCATTTTTATAGGAAGCTTTAATCCCATCTTCTTTTGTGCTGTTTGGCAAAGTAAAAAATTCACCAAAATAAGTATAGCAAAATTCTCTTCTGGTTATTTTTATTTTTTCAGTATTATCTTCTTTCTTATCCATCTTTTCCGACGAAATAGTCAGAATTTTGTGGTTAAGTTCAATCTCAATGTCTTTTTTTCCAAACCTGGCGTGGCAACTTCAATATCAAACTTATTTTCATCTTCTTTAACATTAACAGCTGGCGAGGAAACTCCTACACTACATTTATTATCCGGCCATAACGGAGCTGTGAAAAAATCATCAGTCCAGCCCGGATATAAGGTGGCATTTTTTAATTTTGGATACATGGATTCTGGTTTGAAAGTCAATATTATAATTTCTTATTAAAAACTATTGTTACAAGTATAACAATCCCCGCTACTACTGGCAGAATATTCACATTTGCAGAGGTATCAAAACCAAAATAAATTATTCCCCAGATAACAAATAGTAACATGGATATGATATTTAATAAAGTTTTCATACTATAAAGTTAAGGCTATTTATGCGCTAGCACATTACATATAACTGTTAATAAGTTATATAATTCACACTTTTAATGTGTTTTAATATACCTTAAGAGAACGACTAAACATTACGTATGGCTATATGTTACGTGTTTTTTGTGTTTCGCCTGCGGCAAAGAAGATGGAATATATAGCATGTTGAACTAAACCCGCATTGCGGGAGCTTAGGGTAAAAATAGTACATCACTACAAAATGACCTTACTTTATATTCCTTTTTATATAGAAAGGGTTTCAATTTCACAATTAAATTAAACTTAGTTGATAGATATTTCTTCGTAACTTGCAACTGATTCATTTTTTTTGACTTAAAAAAAAGCTCGATTTATTTGCACCGTACAAAAAATAAGGAACAGCACCTTACAGCTATTTTCGCTCAAAAAAAGCGATTGAAACCACTATATAAAAATTAATAATTTTATCATCTGTTTTTCGAGAGATTGTTTAGTTCAACAAACCCTCCAATCTAAAGCGTATGCAAGAAACGCTTTATTGGAGGCTAAGTGTTGTGTGCTACCATTATTCTTTCTTTTGTGTTTGTCTTTAAGTTGTGTTGCAAAAATATTCATACATACATGCCTGTCCTCCTGGAGTGGCTAACTCATGTAAGGTTGAATCAAAATCGCTTACTAGTGTAAAACCTTGTTTTTCATAATAGCTACTTGCACCAAGTTTATTGGTTTCTACTCGAATTCTCTTAACACCAGTTGCAATACAAAAATCTCTAAACTTTTCCCATAATTTAGTGCCAATATTTTTACCACGTAAATCTTGAGATACCACAAATAAGCAGATTTCGCTTGCTTTGCTTGGCTCTATTATAGTTCTATTTTTGTTATGATTAGTCAGTGTTTTTATAAATTTATTTCTTTCAACCTTATCCATTTTCTTAAAATTAAAAGAAAAGATTGCATCTAACGCGAGCCTGATTCTTCCTCGGGGCTTTGTTTTAGCTAAATGATTTAGCCCAAATAGAAAACCAACAACCCTACCTTGGTACACAGCTACAAGATTCATATTGCCAGAGCATAGTCCACCTTTTGTATACATCCGTAACGCTGTTTTGCTCAAGTTCTTATCTGCAATAATTTTATCAAAGTGCCATGCTTCATTTACCAATTCTTCGCAACGGTCATAGTCTTGTTGTTCAAAGTTCCTTATGCTAATCACCATATCGCATACTTTTTTGTCAATTTTGATATTTTCTGTCTAAGCAATCATTCATATTGAAACATTTCTGTAACAAAGCTATTCGTATTTTTCTGGTTGCCCATAACTATAGCATGGATATATTATACCATTTAAAGTTGGGGTGATTACTCATTTTTTTAATTCTCCTGCTTTCTTTACCCCGCAAGATGCATGAATAATTGTGGCTCCTACGATGCTGGTTATAAGCACTCCATTTATTTTTGGCATTAGAGTTATACGGAATTTTTTAATTCATTAAGAAGTTCTTTCAGGTTTACTGTTGCATACGTAGAGGAATAGTCTGACATGGCATACGGTATAATTAATTGATCATTATGCACCATTGAACCGCAAGAGTATACCACATTAGGTACATAACCTTCTCTTTCCTCGGAATTTGGTATCAAAAGTGGTGTTTTAGATCTTCCTATTTCAATTTCAGGATTATTTAAATCGTACAATGCCGCACCTAACACATATTCACGCATTGGCCCAACACCATGCGTTATTACCAACCATCCATCCTCCGTTTCAATTGGAGAGCCGCAGTTACCCATTTGAATAAGTTCCCAGGAGTATTTAGGTTGTTGCAATATTTTTGCCTCTCTCCATATGGTAATACTATCCGAAAAAGCAATGTAATTATTAACGCCATCTATCCTGCAAAGCATGGCATATTTTCCATTCACTTTTCGAGGGAACAATGCCATACCTTTATTTTTAGCGATATCGCCGTGCAGCGGACTTACCTTAAAATGATAAAAATCTTCTGTTGCCAGCAGTTTAGGCAGAATGGTAGTTCCGTCATAGGCTGTATAGGTGGCGTAGTAGGTTACTTTATTATCCTCATCTTTAAATTTAACAAATCGTGCATCTTCAATACCATTTTTTTCGTTGGCTGATACTGGAAATATAACTCTTTCCGAGATATTCGTATCCAGCGAAAACTGAAGTTCATAATGAGATGATGCTAACCAAATTATCTGATTATAAAGGTATTCCTTATCTTTTTCCAAATGTACCGATGTCCTTGTTTCCTTAATACATTTATGCAATTCTCCGTAGGTAAATTGATCATTCAACTTATCCAAAATTAATTCAGGAGGGATAATACTATGAAAATCTTGCATTTCTTCAATTTTACGCGCAAAAGTCTTCTTGTCATAGGTGTACCTCCAAATGTATTCCGCCTCCTCTAACATATTACCAATTGGTTCAAGCGTAATATGGTCGCCCTTACTCAGTACCCCTGTTCTAAAAACTATAGATGAAATATGCCCTTCACCTGTAGCTCTAAAGCTTATGATCACTCTTTTTTGATCATGCCCTATTTCCGTTTGGTCAGGATGATCTACCATAGAAGGATTAAAAAAAGCAGCTGATTCAATGGAATACTCCATTGTAAAATAAGATCCAATTAAGATTTTAGTGGAAAAAGCAATTGTATCCGGCTCTATTTGCATATACCTTAATATGTGAGAGACTCTGTTAAAATGTTTCTCGAATATTTTAGAAATGTTTCGATGTCGCATCGAATAATCCCTTAATGTCTGCTGCAAAGCAAATGAAACATCTTTCTCATTCATATCGAGTACAAAACGAATGATATTCATAGCCCGTTCTTCACTTGAAAACATAAAACGTGCAATTACTCGACAGGGGTCAGGACTAAAAGTGATATTTTTTCTGTTTACAGATACCTTCATTGGGCGTATTCTTTAATGATAAAAGGTACTGATTAAATTTGAACAAATGCGGTTATTACGTGTAATTTTTTGTGACAGCTAAGGTACTAACCATTGGTACAGTTCAAACCGTTAGACTGTTAAACAGCATGCTAAAACTGATACGCTTACTCCGGAATATCCAGTAAAATTTTGCTGGGGCTATTCCTTGGTTAAAACAAAAGTAATGAACGCTCAAACCCTATTCTTTTTGCTCCCGGTATAGCTTTCCAAATTTTATTTATGTAATCCGCATTGCTTTTTGCCCCAAAACTAGGGAGCAAAAGTTGCTGGGGCAAGATGCAGCAGAGCGATCGGTTACAAAAATTTGTATCAATATAAGTACTAAACAATTCATCCAATGCTACTTTTAGCCCAATTTCTAACCTTCAATTAGAGCATGCGGATTAACGTGCCTCCTTTAACTTTTTCAAACGGTAATTCTGAATAATAAATAAAACTATTAATCCTATAAACAATAAAGGATATAAAACACAAAAGAGTATAGCATTTATCTCATAATAAGATAAACTGAATAAATTCGCCAAGCTTATAATAAAATCAGTACAACAGTGATACATTAATTCAAACAATTTTAATCCCTCAATCATGTTTTTTAAGTTTACGAGTTTGAATTTGCATATCTATGGAACATATGATAAAATAGTATATAAATAAAGGAATTAGAAAGACCAGAAAAATAATATTTGCTACCGTATAATTACCTGTAGCATTTAAAAGTCGTATTATTCCGAAGTAGAATGGATCAATAATATTTTTCAAACGTCCACCAACATTAACATGTTCTTTTTTACAATATGTTGTATTGAAATGGCATTGCCATATACATTTGTTTGGTGTTATCTTTCTTGAATTTATGGTCTTTATCCCTTGGTAAACATGGTGATGTCCTTCACTCGTATGCCTTATAGTCCCATTGATTATTACCATGAAAAAAAAATGGCGAAATCAATATGATAAGGTTTCAAACGTATCTTCTCAAAATAGGTTCTATTATTTTCTGTAAATAAATCAACTCCAAATTCCGCCGAAGCTTCTGCCTGGCTTAATACTGTTTCAGTTGCTAGTTTCTGCTCCCAAATCCGATCTATTCTTTTAGTAATATTAAGCCAACTCTCCTGGTTTTAGCCTGATTAAAGAGTTTGGTACAACATTCATCTTAAACAATTTGGCTAAATGCATTGTAAAATCTTCATTCTCGGGTAAATGATCGATTTGTTGAGTGGGTGGTTTAAATATCATATTACCCCAAACACCGGCCAAAGTCAAACTATTCTCTTGCCCTCTTTGATTTTCAAAATGAAAAGATAATTTAGCTTGAACACCAGGAACAGTAACATGACTTCGAACTATCTTTTTCGCCAATTCGTTCATTTGACCTAAAGAGCAATCCAATACAGGAGCTTCTCTTGTTCCAAAAATATTTTTTGAGCATTTTGAATGAAAGTCTTTATCTTCTTCTCCTAATGACTGGTAACAATATAAATGTTTGTTATATATAATAAGGTTCTTTTATTGGCAGAACAGAAACTGCTCCAATACAATCTTTACAACAAGCTAAATATTAACCCATTCTGTCAATAGGCTTCAATTTCCAATTGGCTACATCTACATCCAACCTTCCTGAATTAGATCATCAAAAAATGGAAACATGGTGCTGGATGAGTATGGATGTTTAAAAATAGGCAAAGTCTTGCTAATAGGCCATCTCACTTTTTTATTCAGATATTCTTCATCATATGAAAAACGATATCCGATCTTGGTCTCTTCGATAATACCCGAGGTCCTTGTTGTTCCAACTGGCATCGCCAAAAATACCGTTCAAAGTATCAGGGTTTGCTTTTTCAATTTCGCGCATGGCATTTTGCAAGGCCATTCCTACATTGGTAGTGGTTTCGCGCACCTTATTCCAATGCCCCTCTTCGGGCACTACAAAATGATGGTTTTCAGCAAAAGCTGCATATTCCATATCGCCATCGCTCTCTTCTAAAGCCTTTTCAAATTCTTCATCGTACACATCGCATATGCGTTTAAAGAAGAGTAAAGGGAAAATATATTGCTTGTAATCTCCGGCATCAATGGTACCACGTAAGGCTGTTGCTGCTCCCCAGAGATATTTTTTAAGTTCTTGTTGTGTCATTGTTTATACTTTGCACCACAGATTCTCACAGATTTTTATTTGGTCATCTGTGGTGAATTCTTTTGATTATTAAACTGTCAATAGCTTTATTTACCACGGATTTTTTCAGATTCTTATCTGTGTTAATCTGCGCTATCTGTAGTGAATCTTTCAATATGTTTTTAACTTTTCTTCAGCTTTTAAACTTTTATCCCATGCTGATTTCAAATCCGTCATGGCGTCTTCTCCCGAAGGAAGATTATCCTCAATTATTTTCTCTACGTAAAGTGGAATATTCAAATTATAATCATTTTCTATGATGTCTTCGAGACTAGCTATCTTAACCTGATTCTCTACATCTTCGTATTTATTGAACCTAGTGTATATTTGTTGTACATGGTGTGGCTCCAGAAAATTTATTTTTATTACTCCATTGAGCATCTCCAAAAATACCGTAAAGCAGCTCCTGGTTTGCTTGTTCAATTCCACGTAACGCTTGTTCAATAGCTAAAACAACATTGATTGTGTTTCACGTACATCTTTCCAATGGCCCCTTCCGGTGTTTCAAAGCGGTGAAATTCAGGCCAAGATGCATATTCAGCATCGCCATCTGACTCTTCAAGTGCTTGTTGGTATTCTTCATCATATACATTTGATAACCTTTTGAAGAATAATAAAGTAAAAATGTAAACTTTGAAATCCAATGCATCAACTGGGCCTTTTAATATCCAGGCTATTTTAGCTAGGTGTAATGAGCATTTAAAATACGATAAAACAAGGAGTTGCCGAAACGAGACACAGCACCGCTCTGGTGAGTTGATACAGCTCAGTGAAGCGCCTTGTTGTGAAGTAGTTGAATTGCGCAACAGGATTTCTAATGCAAGTGGCGGGTTCAAACCGTTTTTACTCTTATTGATTTTTGCTCCGTTCGGTAATATGTAAGCAATCATCATATACACTCACTTATCGTAAAAATTATTTCTTAACGCTTCGATTACTGATTTTTTTTAACGCTTTTGTATCAAGGCGCATGAATGACCCAGACAGCATGCTTACTCGTTTAAATCTATTGCCATTCTGTTCAACATTATAAGACGAAATAATACTTAGTAGGTCAGTAATGATTGCTTTTATCAAGCATTAAGAATGGAGGATTTACCATCCCCCCAGGAAATAGCCCATGATGAAGTCTATAATGGATTTCCGGGATGCTTTAGGTATCCGAGTGGTTAATTTTCAAAATTGTACCACACCGATTCGATAAGGACATAAACCGATGGATATTTATGTATATCCCGCTCTGCGGGCCTACCAATGCCCGTTTTACCGTAATAGCGATATCACATAGCCCTTAATTGGCATTGAAATTTTTATATAATGGTAAAGTGAATTTAAAATCACTCCCTTTTCCTAATTCACTTTCTACCCAGATATCTTCCTTATGTATCTCCATAAACTCTTTACACAGCACTAGTCCCAAACCCGTGCCATTTTCTTCAGCGGTGCCTTTGTTTGAAAATTTCCTATCAATGCTAAAAAGCTTGTTGATATGTTCAGGCTCAATCCCAATACCAGAATCCGATACTACAAAAAGCACTTTATCCTTTATTTTACGAGTTTCTATATGCAGATGTCCAGAAGGATATGTAAATTTCAAGGCATTGGTAACTAAATTTCTCAATACTGTTTTTATCATCTCACGATCGGCAAAAATATATTCATCGCAATAAACATGACAATTTAAATCAATGCCTTTTTGTTTGGCCATAGGCTCACACAGTAATATTACTTCATCGATTAATTCAAGCGGTTTTATTTTAGTACGATCGGAATTTATCTTTCCGGTTTGCAGGCGTGACCACTCCAGCAAATTTTCCAACAGGTTAAAGGTTTGTTTTGATGCATCAAACATATTTTGTGCAATTGACTTGATTGTTTCAGGTGAATACGCTTGCACATTTTTAATCAGTAATTCATTAAAACCAAGCAACATATTAAAAGGACTCCTCAAATCGTGCGCAATGATCGAAAAGAATTTATCCTTTGTTGCGTTCAGTTCATGTAATTTCTTTTTTTGTTTATGGATTTCGAAATGGGTGTTTACCCTGGCCAATAATTCGTTTTTCTGAAAAGGTTTTGAAATAATGTCAACCCCACCATGCTCAAATACTCTAGGGATATTTTCATAATCAGTTTTTGCCACAAAGAACAAAACCGGAGTGTTGGCATTACTTTCTTTTTGTTTTATTAAACGGCATACCTCAAAACCATCCAGCTCCGGCATTCTCACATCTATTAAAAACAAGTCAAAATCATTAGTATTGCTGTATGCTATGCCTTCCCTACCGCTGGTTGTTGCTTGTGTGTGGTAACCTTGCTCTGTAAGAATTTCATTGACAACTACTAAGTTCTCTTCTATATCGTCAATGATCAATATTTTATCCATTCTTTAACAATTCAAATTTAAAATCGGCCTTAATGTTATTATTAGTGCAAAAAATTTCCAATGCTTTATCCTCCTTGGAGGTATGGGTTATAAACCACTCGATTACAAACTTTAAAAAATCGCCTGGATTGACTTTTCTATGTTTCACTACATTTAGTTTTTCCAACAGGTTATAATGCAAATCCCGATGATATTCAAATTGAGGAAATTTGATTTTTTTCATAAAGTTTTCTTCGCTAATAAAATGAAATTCAGCATACTTCTCAATCTCCAGTATTAAATCTAATAACCTGTCGTCATCAATACCGTCATCTATTTCATTTTTTAAATTTCTGATCAGATCCAAAAATATTTTATGCTCCATATCAATCTGCTCAATTCCTATCGAATATCCGTCTTTCCAAAACAATGCATCTTCCATAACTTTTTATTTTGGAGCATTTACGGGATTTACACAGGATAGGTTGTTAATTTTAAGATTTTTATTTCAAATTTTTATCCCCGATTAAACTTATTGGTCTTCTACATGTTGTGTAGCCTCTTAAAAAAACAACACCCCTTCGCATGACAAACAAACCCAATAATAATCCTTTAATTCACATCGTCTTTGCTTTAAGATACGAAGGGAATGGTTAATCCTAACTTACCGTATCCTGGTCCATCAGAAAACTCTATTCAACATCGGATAAAAAATAACTTGCCTGGTACTCCGGAATTTTGTCCATTGACGAAGAAACGTAAAAAATTTTAAAAGTATATTGCTGTAAATATTCAGGAAAACAAAAGATAAAGGCTTTGACAATAGAGATAAGGTGCTTATTAATAGATAGGTCAAAACGACAGTTGAACATGGCATTTTTTTCACACCCAATGGGCCATTTTGACAGATAAGCGATTGGGATGTAAATTGGATTGTAATTTGTACGACTAATTTTTGGATATAGAAAAACACCATAGGTGTACAAGCGGAACACAATAAACTGCTTAGTTTATGTTGAAAAAGGAATTGACATACGCTGCTTACTTTATTTTGTTTCTTGCAGGGATTTCAATAAGTGCCTGTAGCCCCCTTTCTTTCCCCGCCGGAAATGAAACCTCTTTTCACTGGAAAAATAACAAGAAAAACAAAAAGCCCATAGTGGTTTTGTCAGAACCGGCTGATTGTCCGTGGGATAAAACCTAAGTAATAAAAAACACACCGAAAAGAAAACTGAACGGGGCATCGTATGCAAAAAAGCAAAACAGGAAATTGAAAAAGGCCTTGCCGGATTAGAAATTAAGACATTCTGTTTCTTTGAACAATGGTGTTTCAAATGCCGCCAAATGGCGGGTTTAATAATGAAGTAGTTGCATTGACTTAAATATTGGTTAAGACATGGATTACAAGGATTATTATAAAATATTAGGTGTATCGAAAAGTGCCAGCCAAGATGAAATAAAAAAAGCTTACAGGAAACTGGCTGTGAAGTATCACCCCGATAAAAACAAAGGTGAGAAGCAGGCAGAAGAACGCTTTAAGGAAATTGGCGAGGCCTATGAGGTACTTAAAGACCCCGAAAAAAGACAAAAGTACGACCAATTAGGTGCAAACTGGAAACAGTACCAAAATGCCGGTGCCGGGACAGGTGGTTTCAATTACTCACAGTTCGGCGGAGGCATGCCCGGTGGAGGTTCGTTCTATTACCAAGGGGATATTAGCGATATGTTTGGAGGTGCCGGAAATAACTTTTCCGACTTCTTCAATGCTTTTTTTGGAGGCATGGGTGGTATGGGCGGAAGCAGCATGTCAAGTGATATTAACGGTTTTAACGGCCGTGCCGCATCAAAAAAAGGAACCGATTACCAGGCCGAAATGGAAATATCCCTTGCCGAAGCTTATTCCGGTACAACACGGATAATAACGGTGAACGGACAAAAACTGCGAACGACGATTAAACCGGGCGCTTATAACGGGCAGGAGCTAAGGATTAAGGGGAAAGGCGGACATGCTTACAACAGCGGAACACCCGGTGACATATACATTAAACTGAAAATTATTCCTGACAACAACTACGAATTACAAGGAAACGATTTGATATACAAGGCAAACATAGACTTTTATACAGCCATTCTGGGCGGTAAGATAGAAGTAAATACCCTTGCCGGGAAATTAAGTTTGAAAGTACCTAAAGGGTCACAGCCGGGAAGCAAACTCCGGTTAAAAGGTAAAGGTATGCCCGTGTATAACAAACCGGGCAGGTCAGGTGATTTATATGTTCAGCTTATTATCAGCATTCCCCGAAACCTTTCTGAGGAAGAACTTGACCTTTTCAGAAAGTTAAAACGGTTGCGAAACAAAACACATGTATAGCAGAAATTAAAGATTACCCATATGATAGCACGATATAGCCAATATAACCACTTAAATCCTGCTATTGAAATTTTTCTTAGCAGAATGAACGATTTGCGGTATAGATATTATGCCAGCGAATTGTTGCAATCGTATTTACACGCTCATCACAATAATATCGAAAGCTCGATACGAAGGGCAATTGCCATTATGAGACTTACAGGACTGCCTGCCAATCAGCATTTCAGACGGATATACAGGTCAGGTGTTAGCGGACTTACAGGTGATTGGAAATTGTCGGAACTTGCCTGCGGTTTAATAATACTGAGCTTCGACGAAACCCATAACGATGCATATCAGATTCAGCAAAGTTTCCTTAAGTACCTTGGCTTATGATTCCCCTGGGCAAACGATAACTACGACGATACCATGGCAAACAACAAAAAGCACAAAACACAACAAAAGAAAACGCATCCCTTTTAGCGTTCAAGCGCTTTTTGTTGTTGATAATATTATTTCGGCCAGACGACATTCAACACATCGGCAAAATAGCTAACGAAGTGGGCAGTAACCCCTTCCTTGATATAGTCGGGCAATTCATCGAAATCCTTTTTATTGTCGGCAGGGAATATCAACTCAAACACTTTAACCCTCCGGGCAGCAATCGTCTTTTCGCGCACTCCGCCAATGGGCAACACCTTTCCGGTTAACGTAAGCTCCCCGGTCATAGCCAATCCCTTTTTCACGGCTTTTCCAATCACCAGTGAATAAAGAGCTAAAGCCATAGTGATACCTGCTGATGGGCCATCTTTGGGGGTTGCCCCAGCCGGAACATGCAAGTGCACAAAATGCTGGTTAAAATAATTTTGAAACTTATTATCCTCCGTAAATAAGGAACGAACATACGAGTAGGCAATTTCTGATGATTCCTGCATAACATTACCCAATTGTCCCGTTTGTTTAAGCCCTGCATTCTTTGCGCTTATTGCAGTTGCTTCGATATATAACGTTGCGCCACCCATCGCTGTCCATGCCAGGCCAAGGCTAACTCCCGGAATCGACTTTTCATACAGTTCCTCGGTTGTAAACACAGGCTGGCCAATATATTCTGTTAAATTCTTATGCGTAACATTTGTCTTACCGTTTCCATCTTCGGCTAGGCGAAGCGTAGCTTTTCGCATTATTTTCTTGATTTGGTTTTCCAACCCTCTAATACCGGCTTCGCGGGCATAGCCATCAATCATTTTTTTAAGAGCCGTTTCGGAAATGCCCACTTCACTGGCCTTTAAACCATGCTCATTGCGTTGTTTCGGTATAAGGTAGCGCTTTGCAATTTGCACTTTTTCTTCGAGTATGTACCCAGACAATTTTATGATTTCCATCCGGTCGAGCAAGGGTCGGGGAATGGTATCGAGTTGGTTTGCTGTGGTAACAAAAAGTATGTTTGACAAGTCGAAGCGTACATCCAGATAATGGTCGAGGAATTCTGAATTTTGCTCCGGATCCAACACTTCCAGCAAGGCGGCTGCAGGGTCGCCCTGGTAGCTTGCACCTATTTTATCAATCTCATCGAGCATAATCACAGGATTTGCCACCCGGGCCCTTTTCAGGCTTTGAATAATTTTACCCGGCATAGCCCCGATGTAAGTGCGTCTGTGTCCTTTAATTTCGGCCTCATCGCGCATGCCACCAACCGAAAAACGATAAAACTCGCGCCCCATGGCCTCGGCAATAGATTTACCAACGGAGGTTTTCCCAACCCCGGGCGGGCCAACCAAACAGATGATAGAACCGGAAACCTTACCCCGCTTAATTATGGTACTGATAAATTCGAGAATGCGTTGTTTCACGTCATCGAGGCCATAATGCTGTTCATCCAGTATTTTCCGGGCTGTTTTCAGGTTTTTATTGTCATCGGAAAAAATGCCCCAGGGCAAATCGGTTAGCCAGTTCAAATAGGTTCGTGTTACATTGAACTCGGACGAACCCGATTCAAGGGTTTTCAGTTTATCCAACTCTTCGTCCACCACATTTGCTGCTTCCCCGGTTAGTTTTAATGCTTTTATCTTACTCTCAAAACCTTCCAATTCAGTGGTTTTATCATCCTTTTCAAGACCAAGTTCTTTTTTAATTACTTTGAGTTGTTCACGCAAGAAGAACTCACGTTGGTTTTGTGTTATCTTTTCTTCAATTTGTTTTTGAATGTCTTGTTGCAGCTTGCTTAATTCCAACTCCTCCTTCAATAAAATCAAAATCTTTTCGCTTCGGTCAAACAGGTCAACCGCTTCAAGTATTTCCTGTTGTTTTTTTCCTTCTGAGGATAAAAAGGAAGCGACCAAATCCATTAACAATCCAGGTTTTTCAAGCCCTACCTGTTGTATTGCCAGTCGCATTTGTTCATGGAACATCGGATTTATCTTTATCAATTCTTTAACCGAATTGATGATAGCCATTGTAAACGCCTTTATTTCGTCTGTAACCGCCTGCTTTTGTTCGTACTCGTAGGTAACCTGCCAATGAGGGAACCCTCCCTTCACAGCTTCCTTTACGTAATGAAACCTGGTTACAGCCTGCACAAAAACATTTATGGTATCCTCACTTTTATTAAGCACTCTTAAAACTTTAAGTAGCGTTCCTGTCTTAAACAGTTCCAGTTCTTCAACATCTGGCCTGTTAAGTTCCCTGATGAGCGAAACACCAATAAATCCCTTTCCTTTTTCAATGGCGTACTCAACTTTTTCCACCAGATCTTTTGAGTTAAAAAACAAGGGCAACGCCAATCCGGGAAAAACCGGCCTTTTATCCAAAGGTAATACCATTAGGTTATCAGGATATACCTCACTAACAAGCACCAATCCGGGGTTACTTATCGCATCATTTGTCATAATAATGTATTTTAAAAAAAGTAAACCGATTATCAACCTAAATCCAAACAGATGTAAATATCATTGAAGTTTGGTTAACGAAAGCGTAATTTGATGGATATAATCCTTAATAATATTCAAGTTAAAGTTTGTTGTGCTTAAAACAAAAATAAACTCACAAATTTTTATCCAACAAATTATCCCTTCCTTCATTTTTTTCTAATCCCTAATGACAGATCCCGGCTTATCGATATGGAGTAGTATACTTCTTCATTTTTTCCCCTGATATTAACTATTGACATCCCACCAGTATTGATGTAAATTATATCATTCAACAAATAGCCTTTGCATCCCATCGAGTAAGTATGCTTATAAACGATAAAATCGTTGAAGCATACCTGCTCATTGCAGACATCATTTATTATCACAATCACGGGTTGTTTAATATTTAAATATTCGAATATGGGGAGTATTTCATCCAATGCCATTACGATAGAACAGGAACTGGATTGGTTTCAGAAGCTTATCTTACTGAGAGGAAAAATAACTTTTGAACAATCGCTGTCCGAAAAAGAAATTTCAAACCTGGAAATACCCTCTATCAAAAACCATAACTCACCCTATGCGCTTTTAATTAACAAATACGCAATGGGTTTTGAAGAGCGACTTGTGTTGATTCTGGCATTAATCCCCCATGTTAAACCTTCCCTATTGGATTTGTTACATATGAAAAACGAATTGTACGACATTCCCTTCACGGAATTTGGAGGTATCAGATATGATAAACATAAAGGGTATTTACCCACGGGGGAAACTGCCATTTTTATTTTAGCCGGAAACAACCTTAAAAACAGATTTGAATTATTGCGCTTGTTTAATAAAGATCATTTTTTCCATCGAGACGGCATTCTGACCCTGAAACCATCATCCTTAAACGAACCTCTATTATATGGGCTTCTTTCCATCTCCCAGGAACACTTGTCCTTATGTACTACCGGTAAAGTATTTAAACCCGATTATAGCCAGCTTTTCCCTGCAAAACGATTATATACATCACAAGTATGGGACGATTTGGTGGTTCCCAACCACATCATACAGGGATTGGAAGAAATCAGAAATTACATAGCCCACGGTAAAACACTCAAAAACAATTATCAATTTGGAAAAAAAATAAAACCGGGATTTAAAGTATTGTTCACTGGACCTCCGGGCACCGGAAAAACACTGACCGCCAGCCTACTCGGACAACACTGCCAAATGGATGTATATAGAATTGATTTATCCATGGTAGTATCTAAATATATTGGTGAAACAGAAAAAAACCTCTCTCGGGTATTTGATATGGCTGAATCCAAAGACTGGATACTATTTTTTGATGAAGCCGATGCGTTATTTGGAAAAAGAAGCCATGCCAAAGATTCTCACGATCGATATGCCAACCAGGAAGTGTCCTTCCTTTTGCAGCGAATAGAAGATTTTGATGGCTTGGTTATTCTGTCCTCCAATTTTAAGAAGAATATCGACCAGGCGTTTTTCAGGAGATTCCAACTCATATTAGACTTTGAAATACCAGATGCAGAACATCGCCTTACCCTATGGAGAAAATCCAAAACCGATGAATTTGAATACGATAAGGAGATTGATCTGCAGAATCTCTCGGACGAATATGAGTTAAGTGCGGCTTCAATAATAAATATTTTGCATTACTGCGTCCTCAAATGCCTGAGTATAAATGAGCGAACGATCAGGTATAAAGACATTCAAGCCGGTCTAAGAATTGAGAAAATAAAAGAAGGGAAAAGTATTGTTTAGGATATAATGGTCTTTATATCGTTTATTTTTTGTACATTAAATAACTTTCAATTGAAAATCTGACATATACGAATTTCTTATTATGATTGATGTTGCTTTAACTTATATCCAAGACATACTCAACGAGCATTTTAAAAATGAATTTTCTATCTCAGAGAATAAGGCCGTTTTATCCAATTTGGTGAAAGCGGATGGGGCAATGGCTGAAAAGGTTGACGGTAAAATTGTCTTCTTTCTGATCAGTTTAGATGAAGAATCTACATTAAAAAACAACCGTAATAAAAGCGCCAGCCAAAGCGATGGCTCTTATGTGCAAAAGGTTCCGACTTTACACCTGAATATGCAACTGGTGTTTTGTGCAAATTTCGATAGCTCGGTATATATTGAAGGATTAAGTTACCTGTCATCACTCATACGTTTTTTTCAGATCCACAGAAAAATAGAAATAAGCCACAGAAATAATTCAAGCCATAACGCAAACCACTTGAATTTTGAATTGTGCAAGTTAGATCATGCGCAACTAAGTCATCTATGGTCTGCCATTGGTGGCAAGCTCGTTCCCTTTGTGCAATACAAAGTAGGCATGCTGGTATTTGATGATGTGCCAATGAAAGAGATAATCCCAACGGTAAACGAACCTCTTAGCAAAACCTAATATTTCACTATGAAGCAAGGATTCAAACACCTGTTAACAGTATTATTTAAACATGGATATTATCAAGATAACATGTTTAAATCACTGGATACTTCATTTGACGACGGTACCCCCAAATTATTGCGCGATTTGGATATTATTATCAAATCCTTCCCGGGAGGTATTCATCTGCTGGCGGCAAATCCGGAACTGTTGATGACCACGAACGATGATAACCCGATACGATTACTGCTCCACAGTAAAGAGAATCTATTCGTGAACTTTACGGATTTGCCGGATTTTAGTCCAAGCGACCACCTACTATACTTTAACAACCTAGGCAACAATAGCGTCGTAGGCAGTCATACATTTTTATTGCATGAAGATGAAACAGTTGGCCAAAATGAGATGATCCAATTATGTGCTGGCAAATTCCAGGTCCCTTTATTCGACCACACCAAAAAATATCATTTTACGGATGCCGCGGATATGGAAATCCCACCTCAATCTATCCATTCCATCAATGAATCAGGAGAATATTCATTAACAGGCATGACCGGGAACTTGATAAAAATAAAAGAGGGTAACAGCGAAATAAGTCGCATTTATTATCGTCCGAATGCGGTATGGAAAAAACCGATGGGCATTTTAGAAATTTATACCGGAAGACTTTTCAATCAGCACCTACAGTATGGGAAAGTTGATTATTCGATTCACTTCAAGAACAGACAAACCATATGGAAATATTTCCTTGTCAATTCTGTTTATGAAAAATTTGGCAACCTAACCATCTTAAACAAAGAGAAAGAACAAGTATTTAACATACCTAAAAAGCAACGGGTCCACGATAATTTAGAGGCCTTGGTTTTCGAATCAAAAAACAAAATACCCATCTCCGAAATCACCAACGGTTATTATCAATTGGTAGATAATTACGTATCGCCTCAGAAGCCTGGCAAGTTGGTACTAAAAAAATTGCCCAATGCTTCTCCTGATCTAATATTTCAGGATACAGAAAATCCGGAAACGACCTACTTCTCTCACATATATATTTAATAATTAATAAAAAATAGTTATGGCACAAAAATTAATGACTCCTGGCGTTTACATTGAAGAAGTCAATGCTTTCCCGGGATCTGTTGTGGAAGTAGCAACAGCAATTCCCGCTTTTATTGGATATACCGAAAAGGCGACGAGAAATGGCAAATCCCTGGTAAATATTCCAACAAGAATTACTTCGTTTGCCGATTATCTTGAACTATTTGGTGGATCAATAAGCCCAATGTTTAAGCTGGTTGCGGTAGGTGAGGATTCAAAAAACAAACATGTAATTTCAATTAACAACGTAGAAAGAGCTATTGAGTACGAAGACCATAATCAATTGTTTTTATTTAACAGTATCAAGTTTTTCTTTTCTAACGGTGGAGGCACATGCTACATTGTATCTGTAGGCACATTTGGAGAAGATGGGAAAAAGGAAATTAAAAAAGATGAATTGTTAGGTACGAGTAAAAACAAGGAGGGAAAGATAATCGAAGGCGGTCTGAAAACACTGCTTAAGGAGCAGGAACCTACTATGATTGTCATTCCGGATGCCGTGGCTTTAGGCGACGATGCTTATGAGGTCTATAAACAAGTGCTGGCCCATTGCGCCAAAATGCAGAGCAGGATCGCCATACTTGACATCCACGATGGTGATGGACAGAGAATCAATAACGATAATGTAGATGTGGTTAAGAAGTTCAGGGAAAAAATTGGCACCGAATTTCTCAACTATGCAGCCGCTTATTACCCATGGTTAAATACCAACATTGTACAAAAAGGGGAAATTACATTTGATAATCTTACAACTAACCTTGGGGAGTTACTTCCTGAATCTGAAGAAGAAGCGCATACTTTAATTGATCATTTCACATCAGATGAAGATGAAATTATCAAAAAGCTAATAGAAGATAAACCTGCGGAATTGGAGGATGCACTCATCCAGGATTACCCGGCAGAATTGAAGAAACCAGATGATTCAAGTGTTCCCAACGAACCAGAACCTCTTGAAAATCTGAATGATGCTGCAACGCCGGAACAAAAAGAGGAATACAAAACGAAATTAGAGGAATACAAAAAGGCCAAAAAAGCTTTTGACGACCAGAAAAAAGCATATGATGCTGAATTTAAGAAGTTTGACAACAAAAAAAACGAAATCATTAGTAAACTGAGTGATGCGTTAAAGAATGAGAGGCTAAAAGAAACCAGAAAATTACTCTCGAATTACAAAGACAATAAAAAACGTAATTTTCATTTAGGCTTGATGGCAACA
This sequence comes from Saccharicrinis sp. GN24d3, assembly GCF_052400645.1. Lineage (NCBI taxonomy): Bacteria > Pseudomonadati > Bacteroidota > Bacteroidia > Marinilabiliales > Marinilabiliaceae > Saccharicrinis > Saccharicrinis sp. GN24d3. Next base: position 100,973 of record NZ_JBQTGI010000011.1, on the reverse strand, counting down.
AGCCCAACGTATGCCAACCTCTTAGACGAAATCAGAGGTGTCATGAATATTCTACCACCATCAGCAGCTATTGCAGGCATTTATACTATGGTTGATAATAACCGGGGCGTATGGAAAGCACCTGCCAATGTTGGAATGAACAGTGTGATTAAGCCAACCTTAAATATTACACACGATGATCAGGAGAATTTAAATGTGGATGCCACATCGGGTAAATCCATCAATGCTATCAGAACTTTCCCGGGAGTAGGTACCTTAATATGGGGTGCAAGAACACTGGACGGAAACAGTTTGGACTGGAGATATATTAACGTCAGGCGCACCATGATTATGCTGGAGCAATCCATAAAAATGGCCCTTCGTTCATACGTTTTTGAACCTAACGATGCAAATACCTGGGTAACGGTCAAAAGCATGATTGTTAACTTCCTGACCGAAAAGTGGAAACAGGGCGCATTAGCAGGATCTTCGCCGGACGATGCCTTTAATGTGGAAGTGGGACTTGGCACTACTATGACAAGCTTGGATATCCTGGAAGGCAAAATGCTGGTAACCGTTAAATTAGCGATTGTAAGACCAGCTGAGTTCATTGTGGTCACATTTGAACAACAAATGCAAAAATCATAAAATCAACCATTCATTCGTATAAATTTTAAAATTAAATATTATGGCAGGTGAAGCACAAGACAGTAACTGGCCACTACCAAAATTCTTTTTTGTAGTAGATTGGGGAAGTGCCACAAACATTCCTTTTCAGGAAGTAAGCGGATTAGAAATAGAAGCTGAGCCACTGGAATACAGACATGGCAACAGCAAGGTTTTTTCAAAAATCAATATGCCCGGAATGGTGAAAAACAACAAGGTCACTATGAAAAAAGGGGTATTTGTAAATGACAATAGTTTTTGGGAATGGTACGAACAAATAAAAATGAATGTTATCGAACGACAAAACGTTGTTATCAAGCTTCTGGACGAAGAGGCCAATCCCACCATGACCTGGACATTGAATAATGCATGGCCCACCAAAATAAGCTCAACCGATCTTAAGTCGGAAGCCAATGAAGTAGCCATTGAGAGCATCGAGATTATGCATGAAGGCTTAACAATTGCCAACGGTTAATAATGATGGGGAACGATAGTTTTTTTAAATCCAATTATACTCCGCCGGTCGCATTCTACTTTTCGGTAAAATTTGCCGGATTTGATGATATGGACAGCAGTTTTCAGGAGGTATCCGGTTTAAAAGTAACGGTTAACACAGTGGAAAAAAAGGAAGGTGGCGACAACAATTTTGTGCACCACCTCCCTACCCACGCTAAATACGATAACCTGGTACTAAAGCGGTGCTTGTTGAAAAACTCAAGATTGGAACAATGGTGCAGGGACGCCATTGAAGATTTTAAGTTTGATCCGATGGATATTAAACTGGCACTTTTGGGTGCAAACGGCGGAATATTAGCCTCGTGGACTATTGTTAAGGCCTTTCCCATTTCGTGGGAACTATCAGCTTTAAACAGTACCAGCAACCAATTGGCGATTGAATCGCTGACGTTGAAATATCAACTTTTCAGAAAGGATTAGCTATGACATTGATAATAAAAGAACTGGTAGTAAAAGGAATCGTGACAAACGAAAATTCCACAACAGGCGATTCTATCATTACAGAAGAGCAACTCACTGAATATCTGGAACAAATGAAAAAAGAAATTGAAATGGAGTGTATCGAAAAAATAGAACAAAAAATAGTATCCAAAACAATCAGGTAATTGCGATATGGGCGAATTGACTAAAATGAAGATAGTGGCTTTTAAAGATCCTGATTATTCGAGCCGGGTGGGGGAATATGACTTGCTCGTAAATCCCGAAACGTATAAGGTGACAAATGAGCAACAATACTCCAACGCGGACACTACCATTGGATCCAGTGCTCAATCGGCCAAATTTAAAGGCAGCGGGTCGGGGTTGTTCGAAATCTTAATGTTCTTTGATGGAACGGGAATGATATCCAAAGATAAGGTGGATGATCAAATTAAAGAAGTAAAAGAATTAATTTATCAGTACAACGGAGACATCCACGAGCCCAATTACTTAAGGGTTTATTGGGGAACGCAATCCTTGTTTCAGGGAAGATTAAAATCCTGGAAGGTTAATTACACCATGCTCGATATGGACGGATCCCCCTTGAGAGCAGAAGCAACTGCCACATTGGTTGCGTCGGTAAGCGCCAAAAAAAAGGCGATTGAAGAAAGAAAAAGTTCTTCTGATCTTACCCATGTAAGAACGGTGTTAGACGGTGACAATCTGCCCTTAATGTGTCATAGAATTTATGGCGACAGCAGCTATTATATTAAAGTAGCCCAACATAACAACCTGACCAACTTCAGGGCTTTAAAACCGGGTATTAAAATCTCTTTTCCTCCAGTTATATAATAAAATATGGCAAAAACATTGCAACAATCGGATGGTGTTATAAGCTTTGATATTCTCGTCAAAGGCAAAAAAATCAAAGATACTGTCGAGATCAATGAAATCACGGTTCAGATGGAGGTCAACAGAATAGCTGTGGCTACCATAATCATGGAAGATGGTGGCGCTATTGGTGTCGACAATGCTCCCTTTACGAACAGTGAAGGGAACGACTTTATCCCCGGAAATGAGATAGAGATCTCCTTGGGATATGATAACAAAAAAAATAAGGTGTTTAAGGGGATAATTGTTTCTCAAAACCTCTCGGTGAAAAAAAGCAGGTCCCATTTAATAGTTACTTGCAAAGATTTAGCAGTTAAGATGACCAAAGGCCGATTTAACGCTACTTTCCAAAACAAAAAAGATTCTGATGCCCTATCAAGTATTGCTGCCAGGTATGGGCTTCAAACCGATATTGATGCGACCAAAGCACCATTACCTGTATCCATGCAATATAATTGCAGTGATTGGGATTTTATGGTTGTCCGCGCCGAAATGAATAATATGTCAGTTTTGACAGATAAAGGGAAACTGATCATTAAAAAGAATGATTTCAAAACTTCACCAAAATTTGAGATTAACGCCTCACAAATTGTTATTGAAATTGACCTAAATTTGGATTGCGAAAACATCCCGGATAAATACCAGCTCACCGCCTGGGACGATAAGGAACAAAAAGAAATATCGGAATCCGTTACCATATCGGATAGTCTTGGACAGGGAAACCTGAACGCGACCAAATTGGCAAAAGCAATAGATTACAAAGAGTCCAATCATTATTCCTCGGCCAAACTAACTGAATATGAATTAAAAACATGGGGCGAATCACTTGCAAACAAGGCCGTATTAAGTAAAGTCCAGGGAAAAATTATAATACAGGGTAACGCTGATATTATGGCAGGCGATATGATTGAACTGTCCGGATTTAGCGCCCGATTTAACGGTAAGGCATATGTATCAAAAACAAACCATATTGTGGAAGACGGAAGCTGGATAACCATATTACAAGTGGGAAGGCCAACACATTGGCACGCTGCGTTGCCCGATGTTGAAGAGGCATCTGCTTCCGGGTTAATTCCGTCTGCAAAGGGTACGCAAATTGCTAAGGTGAAAAAAATTCATGAGGACCCGGATGGAAATTACCGCGTACTGGTCAATCTGCCGGCTTTTTCGGGAACAGGACAGGAAGACGGTATCTGGGCAAGGTTGGTGTTTCCTTATGCCACTGCCGATGCGGGATTCTTTTTCTTCCCTGAAATAGATGACGAAGTGTTGTTAACCTTCATCAACAACGATCCCAGATACCCCGTGATAACGGGATCGTTATACAACGCCAAAAACAAACCCAAGACAACCCCTGATGAAAAAAACCAGTTTAAGTCCATTTACTCTAAATCCGGTATTAACATCACCTTCGATGACGAGGATAAAATTCTTGTTGTGGAAACCCCGGAAGGCAATACGTTTACATTGAGTGACAAAGAAAAAAGCATTCGTATCAAGGACATGAACAGTAACTCATTAATAATGGATGATTCGGGTATCGTACTGGATAGTCCCAAAGACATTAAGCTAAGTGCAAAAGGGGATATTGATATTTCGGCAACCGGAGGGGTAAAAATAAAAGGAAATGCTGATATTAAGGTGGACGGCTCCAATGTTGAACTGACCGCAAAAGTAGGTGTTACAGCCAAGGGTAATGCCTCGGCAGAGCTTTCCGCTTCGGGACAAACAACCGTAAAGGGTTCTATGGTAATGATTAACTAAAACAAAAGAATATGCCTTTAGCAGCCAGATTAACAGATATGCACACTTGTCCGATGCAAACACCGGGACTGCCGCCAATTCCGCATGTGGGAGGGCCAATAGTAGGACCTGGCGTACCTACCGTTTTAATTGGGAAAATGCCCGCTGCCGTATTGGGAGACAGCCTTGTATGTGTGGGGCCACCTGATTCTATCGTAAAAGGATCTGCTACCGTTATGATTGGGGGCAAACCTGCGGCCAGAATGGGTGATACCACCGCACATGGAGGAAGCATTGTATTGGGATGCCCAACCGTAATGATAGGAGGTTAAATGATGAATGAGAAAAACGATTCGTTTTTAGGAAGAGGCTGGGCTTTCCCGCCTGCTTTCAATTATGAAATGGGTACGTTGGAAACCGTAGAGGATGATGAAGATATTGAGCAGAGCTTAAGAATTATTATCGGCACCATCCCCGGCGAGCGTATTATGTTTCCAACTTTTGGGTGCGACATCAGAAACCATGTTTTCGAATCCAACGACCCAACCCATCTTAGCATAATGAAAGATGCCATTTATGATGCCATACTCTATAACGAACCCAGAGTAAAGGTGGAGAAAATTGAAATCCGGGAAGATAACGGGGAAAATGGTGTAATACTCATTCATATCTTTTATACAGTCATTATCACAAATACCAGAAACAATATAGTATATCCGTTCTTTTCCAAGGAGGGAACCAATCTATAACAACATCAAATATTGTATTGAACCATGAATAAAGGTAGCAGCCAGGAAACCAGGAAAAATAAAGCCCTTAGCGCTAATTATATAGCTCCGGATGAAAGATCCATGTTGGATTTGGTTCAGCACACCCTTTCTTTTGCAAGAAATGTCAACTTTTACAATCTCCAAAGCAAGGCTATCGATAATTGGGAATCGTTTTTATTAAAAGATTCGGCGTTCGTCATTGCCAATATTGCGGGGACGGACTTAAATAAGATCAAAATTGATAAAGAAAAAGAGGACTTAAGCAAGGATATGGTTAGCCTGGTAATTGACAAAGCAAGTATGATCATAGGTTTCATTTCTAATTGGATTGATCAATTAAAGCAATCAAATTATGAAGGATTATTGCTGGAGGAAATAGAGGAGCAAAAAAAGTACGTGGATGAGAAGATTAAAATTTTAAATCATAAAAATGACCTGGAAGGATGGAGAGAGTTCTACAACAACATTTTTGGCGCTATCGTGCTCATTAAAGAATTAGCCACCAAGAGCTATGAAGAAGAACTATCCAATTATCAGAACCATCACCCTCATATTGCATTACTGATTTCCTTTTTTAAATTATTCAAACACCTTCAAAACGACATTAACCAACTCACCCAAAAACATCTGGATTTTTATTATCTCGACCTACTCCATCAACAGAAAAGAAAGCTAAATACCGGTACTGCAATAATTGAATTGCAGCTTATTGATGGTGTTCAACAAGTGACTATTAATACCGGTGAAAATTGTGAGTTTTTATTTGGAGAGGATCAAAAACACAACTTTGTCACCTCCACCGAAATGCAAATCAACAAAGCAAAAATTGCCGAATTACGAACACTGTACAAAAGTGATTATTACCCTTTTAGCAACAGTTCCGAACATGAAAACTTCTCGCTCAATAATTTATTTGAAGAGGATATTTTAACCGACGCCGGCAACCCAGTAAACGCAAACATAGTAAAACGCACGGAATATCCGGCTACGCTTGGGCAAGCACAAGTTCAAAATGACCTGGCCTGGACAACACAACGATGGAGCCACATTGGAATTATTGTCAGTTCACCTGCTTTAATTCTCGAAAAAGGGAAACAGAACATTCGTTTGACCTTTAAAATCACCCCTGCTTCTTTCAAAAAAACTGAAATCATGTTCGGGGGTTTGATCAATCAGGAAATACTAGAACAGGAGAAATATAAAAAAGGAAGCGTTTCTACCGACTATGATAAACTAAAAAACAGGGTGATAAGCAATTTCTTTAAAGATGCTTTTATTATAAGTATAACGGGCTTGGAGGGTTGGAAGAAAATTAAACTGGTGAATACGAAATTTAATTTTTCAGATACCTCCTTGATCATTGCGATGGCATTAGATGAACATGCCGACATGCTTGTTTCCATGGATAAATCGATCCACGGGGGAGATTTCGAATCGGAATGGCCGTGTATTAAAATTCATGTAAACAACAACACCCAATACCACCCTTATAAAATTCTAAGACATATCATTCTGGATTATGTGACCGTTGAGGCCCATGTTTCAGAGGTAGGCAAGTTTAATTTATCTAATTCCCTGGGTGACCTCGACCACACAATTCCGTTTATGCCTTTTGGCCCTGCCCCTGTGGTCGGTAATTATCTTAAAATTCAAAATCCATTCATCTTTCAAAATAACCTGACGCATCTTGAAATTACGATCCACTGGGCAGGATTACCGGGATCCAGACATGGATTTAACGATTATTATAAGGCCTATCCGCACAAAATAGAAAACAACTCCTTTAAAGTCGTAATCACTGATGACAAGAACAAGGCCGACACTTCCAAAAAGCAACTGATCCCAGAACTTTTTGAGACAAGCAACCATTACTTGAGCAATAAAAAAATAATACCGCTGAACATGGATTATCTAAGTTTTAGGAAATCCTTCGGTACCGAAAAATCTCCAAATCAACTTTTCATGATATTAAAAGATCCTGAAATTGCGTTCGGCCATCAAGTTTTTGCGAATATATATGCGCAAAGTGCGTTATTGAACAGCAAATCAAAAAATATCCAAAGACCGCTTCCAAATCAACCTTTTACACCGGTAATTGAACGGCTAACCTTAAACTATTCCAATTCGTCGAAGGAAATAATGATGAGAAAAAAAGATGAAGAAACCAGCGATATGAAGTTGATTCATCTTTATCCATTCGGTCATAATCAAGTATTTCCAGGCCCGGTGAAAACACAAAGCTATTTGTTGCCCCAGATAGCTTATAAAGGCAATCTTTTTATTGGGCTAACCCAAATTAATCCGGGCGAAATCGTAAGCCTTGGTTTCGAGCTGATTCATGGCGTTTATGCCCATACCACCATTAAACCGCCTAGGATTCATTGGGAATATCTTTCTAACAACGATTGGATTTCTTTTGAAGGTCTTTTACTGGAAGATACCACAGCCGGCCTGATTAAGTCGGGTATCGTAAAACTTGAAATACCCCTCTCTATCCAGTTCGATAACACCTTGATGCCGACTGGTAAATTCTGGATACGAGCGGCGTACAACGGAGACGAAGATATAAATTCGAGAATTATAAAAATTTTCACCCAGGCCGTTCCCTTAATCGCGGATCAATCTCATTTCAACCAAAACCGGAATATTACCTCCAACCTGAAAATTGAGAAAATCAGTTTACCTGAAGTAAAAGGAGTCGAGAAAATTAACGGGCCTTATGCATTGGAATTAAATAATCAATTCGAGAACGAAGCATCTTTTTACGACCGGGTTAGTGAACAATTAAGACATAAAAACAGAGCGGTTTCGAACTGGGATGTGGAACGGATTATCCTGGACAAATTTAAAAACATCGAAAAAGTCAGGGTTTACGGCAGAAACAGCCACCCCAAAGAATTGGTTAAAGGTAGCACCATGCAAATTGTTTTAATACCTAAAAACAGGTTAAACGGTCACCATCAAAAAAGGAATGTTAAAGTGGATTATCAGACATTGAGGGAGGTCAAAGAATATATCTCGAAAATGGTTTCGCCTTATCAAAAGGTAGAAGTTTCCAACCCGGTATTTGAACAACTGAAAGTAAAGTGCAGCGTAAAGTTCAACGATTACCAAAAAAGAGGCGCTTTGCGAAACTTACTCAACAATGAATTGATCAAATACCTGTCTCCTGACCTGGATGACGCCTTCGTGGAAAAAGGATTTGATGAGTATATCTCAAAAACGGAATTGCTAAATTTTATTGAAAGCAGACCGTACGTAAGTTTCGTAACACAACTATCCATCATTCAACTTATTGAAGTACAAGGGACATATAAACTGATTGATACGGCAGTCAGTAACGGTCGGAATACAGAAAATCTCAGGGCCATCTCGGCATATTCCATTTTAACCTCTGCCCCGACCCATCAGATTGATATTATCGAGGATGATATACCTATACCTCCAACAGTGTCGGGGGTTGGCGATCTTTCAATTGAAACTGATTTTGTGATTAGTGACAGCGACGGAAAATATAACTAACAAAGAGTTATGAGAAACCAAAAGAACATTACGGATAGAAAACAGCTCAAGACATTTTTCAAAAAAGGCAATCTTCCCGGAGAGAAATCTTTTGAAAAACTAATAGATTCTACTTTTAACATTGCAGATGATAAGCTGGATATTAATGAAGACGGTCTGATGATCTATCCTTCCGAAAACGTCATGAAAAAAGGTGAGAGAAAGCTTTTAAGTTTTTTTGAAGATAGCGATAACAATGAGGCCACCTGGGTTCTTTCTATTACTAAGGATAAAAACGGCGGTATGTCCATCCAGCAAATAACGCCATCCCGGGAGGAAGATGAAAAAGATGATACCCAGATTAAAGAAAACACAGGCTCCCCGGCTATTTTTATCCAAAAAAATGATGGGAAAGTTGGAATTGGCAAAAAATTGCCACGTCAACAACTTGATGTAAACGGAATAATTGCCTCCGAAGGGAGAATGGGTACCCATATGGAAAATTGGGTGGAAGCCGATGGTGAGTGGCACAATGTTTTCGATACGGAAAAAGGATTAAACGGCTGTCACGCCTTCGAAATTACAGCTTATGCCAAAGGCGATTCCGAAACCGAATCCCTAATTCACGCCATCGCGGTATGTACCCGGGGAAATTCCAGACCCAAGATTACCAAGACAGCAGCCTATTACGGTAAATGGTGGAATAAGATCGACATTCGATGGGAATCACGACCATCCAGGATAGAAGAGAAAAAAGCGGATGACACCAAAAAACTATTGGATATTGCAAAATGGTGGAAATATTTATGGGGCTTTTTAGAGCAACGAAACAAGGATAAATATAACCTTCAAATAAAGACAAGAAGCAATTACGGGCAAAACAAAAAATTACATTTCAGAGTATCGGTGCTGTGGAATTCCAATTTTATAAATGATCATTAAATAGTCGGTGAAAAAGGTATGCCCATGGCAAATCATTAAGGCAAACTGCCTGCCAGAATACCGGCCTTAGACAAAATAAAGAGACTTTTCAGCTTTTATAATAATGGAGACACATGAAAAAATCGGCAAGCTTTACAGGTAAGGAAATGGATCATATAAGTTTGGATTTTTCTAAACTACGTGAAGAAGGCCTGGAATATATTCAGAAACTGAGTGGTGACATTTGGACAGATTATAATTCGCATGATCCAGGTGTGACGATTTTGGAACAGTTATGCTATGCCATAACAGATTTAGCTTTTCGCACCTCCTTACCTATAAAAGACCTTTTAACCATTAGTGACCATGAAAAAGTGGAATACGATGCAGCTGCATGTGATGATGAACTAGAAGGTGAAGATGTAAAAATTGATCTTCAAAAAAATGCTTTCTACAGCCCCTCTTCAATTCTAAGTTCTTATCCCGTAACCATTGAGGATACCCGAAAAATGATTATCAATCGTTTCGAAGAAATTAGAAACGTTTGGTTTGACTGCAAAAAAAATGTTGGATACGAAGAACAGGTCATAGGTATTAATCAAATTGAAATGATGCCAACACTTTCCTTCCAAGAGCTAATCAACTCAAATCCAAAAGAAAAAGAAGCATTTTTATCGGATGTTAATCGTTTCCTGTGCGAAAACAGAAATTTAGGTGAAAAATACGAACAAGCCATACTGCTTGAACCTCATCTTATCGATATCGAATTTAGTGTATATCTGAACGCTCAGGTAGAGGTGGAAACAACGATTGCCAACCTGTTTCTCAGAATGCTTGAGTTTATTTATAGTCCGGTGCGCTTTAACAGCTTACATGAAATAACGGAAGCAGGTTTTGGTTTAGAAGAGGCTTTCTCCGGACCGGTACCCTCCAGAGGATTCATTAAGCCAGGTACATTAACGGACAGGTTAAAGATTATACATATTGATGAGATCCAAAAAATATTTGCCAAGGCAGATGGCATTCAAAAATGCGAGGTTGAACCTTTTAAAGCAGATGGAACGGACGGACTTAAGATGGAGGTTGATAAGGGAAAATACTTTCATGTGCTTATCAAAGATAATAGCGATGATGGATTTGACCACAGGTTCAATAACATTTATAAAAACATGACGGTTTATGTAAACAACAAGAAGCTCCATGTTTTAAACAAACAAAAAATAAACAATTCCTTCATGGGTAAGTGGGCCAAACAATATCGGGGATATCCCATTGGCAAATCGATAAAAACGTTGTTTTTAAAGAAATTAAGGGGGCAATTCCAAAACCCAACGCAGTACCACTCCATTCAAAATCACTTTCCTACAATTTATGGTATTGGAAATGAAGGACTATCAAAAAACGAAACCGAAGATAGAAAAGCTAAAGCCTTACAGTTAAAAACCTACCTCATGTTGTTTGAACAGCATTTGGCCAATCATCTATCACAACTTGGAAACCTGAATACGTTCTTTAACATTAATTTCAATAAAAATCAGCAAATTACATATTTTACACAATGGCTTCATTCTGTCCCACAAATACAGGATAAGGGACTGTATCGTGGAGATGTAACAGAACAAAAACTGAACTTGGAGGCCAAGGAAACATTTTACGACCGAAAAAACCGAATTTACAATCACCTTCTGGCCCGATTCGGGGAAGAATTCAACGATATCCCCTGGAAAGTTGCAAGTCTTTTAAATATGCTACCTAATGATGATATATTCAACGAAACACTACTTGATAAAAAGTCGTTTTATTTAAAAAACCTGAAATCCCTCTCCTATTTCAGAACAAGAGGAGAGTTTTTTAACCGGGAGGAAAATGATACTTACACCTGGAAACATTCAGGTCTTGAGGATATTCTGATGGCCAAGACGGGTATTCCATACAGAGGCAATACTACTTTAGTTCCGGAATTAAAAAAGTTAACTCAATCAGCCAGTCAGCTCCCGGAATTCAACACCATTCTCAATACATCTGATTTAAAAAATGACTTTGGACCTTTAACCAAATCGCAACTCAATATTACTGACCTTATTACAGGACCTGACTCCATCCCTGCGTATTTTTTCAAGAAACTACCCTTAAACGATTTATATAAACGAACCGTTAATTTTGAGAATTTTCTAATATCAAACCATCAATCCGACAAAGAAAGTGTTAACGTTTTATTTCAACCAGAGAAAGACAAATGGGTAAGTGTGTTTACTGCGCCAACCAGGCAATCCGCCATTCAGCTCATCAATGAGATTATAAGCTATTTTATTTCTCTCAACAAAAAGTCGGAAGGAATCTATCTGGTAGACCATATCTTGCTGAACAATATTTTAAAGGATAGCAAATTTGGATTTAAGTTTATAGATGAAGAGGGCCAACAATTATTTCAAACAGTAGAGGAAGAATCCTGGTATCGTACAGAAGACGAAAGAAATGAAGTATTTATCCATCACAACTTTACATTAGAAAATTATTGTTACGAAAATAAGACATGGTCTATTAAAACCAAAGACTGGACATTTTACCCGGTTTTAAAAAACCATCCCAAATTAATTCAGCTTGAAGATGAGCTCGAAAGCGGATCTCGTTATTCCTATATAAATGGAAGTTGGTTTATCAAATACGAAGACGCAAGAACCCCGAGGGAGGTCAGGAAAGTGAAGCATTTAGAATCCCTGAATAAGGCGTTGGAAGAAATCTATAATAGCACGAAAAAATATACTTCTCAAATATGTCTGGCAAGAGACAGGTCGTTTTATTCGTTTAGCGGTAGTAGGTGGATTATTAAATATCAAGATAGGGTACTTGCCTCCCAGAAAATAGATCAGGAAGATTTGATATCTATTACCGGAATCCTAAAAAATTGGGCCTATAAATTTAAGGATGGAAAATGGGAACTGGAAAGTGGGGTTCGCATTCCTGATGATCAAAACAGAAACAATCTGAATATTCTGAATGCCCTGTTTGAAAAAGTATACCATGCCAACAGAAGCATCGTTCAGCTGTTCAACACGCCGGAAAATGAAAATGGCAGATTGCGCTATAAGGAGATGGAGAAGATACGCCTGGCAAGCTACCCACAAAATACAAATAAGAAATCCGGTCAGAGACGCCTGGTTTTCCAAAGAAAGCTACCGAACGGTAAAATTATTGACGAGGATTTTTTTAACATGAAAATTTCCGTTATGTTGCCCGACTGGCCCGCAAGATTTCAAGACGACCAATTTAAATCGTACTTCAGCGATCTTTTACTTGAACGTATCCCCACACATATCAGTAATCAGATTTATTGGTTGGATAAACATCAGATGGAGGTATTCGAAGGGAAATACCATAACTGGCAAAACCTCAGGTTGGCATCTCAAAATACCGAAAAGTCTTCCAAAAAGATTTATTCGGCATCCTTGAGGTTGTATGAAACCATTATAAACCTCGAAATTAATTGATATGGCAGCTGGTCAAAATATGATTCATAAAGCCTTGTTCAACTTTGAATATGGGTCCACATGGTCTGCCGACAAGTGTAATAATTTGATTGAAGACATTTTCGAAACACATATTATAACTGAAATCCAGAAATCCGTTACCCGAATCGTTCCCGAAGAGATGATAATTGAATTTGCCAAACTGGAAATAGACATTGGCAAAATCGCGGAAAACGAAATACCCGGCAACCTTGGTGAAAGGATAGGGAAATCACTGGAGGAAGCCCTGGCAATCAGACTAAAAACAAACAAGGGAAATACTTCGGAAGAGTTACCGGTTAAATCGCAACTATATCTAATTGAATATCTTGAGACATTCCTTCTGAAAGGGTATCTCCCATTCGGATTGGACAAAAAAGTTACAATCGATGATTTGGTCACAAAAACGTTTCAGGAAAAGAGGTTTCGGGATATCCTCAAAAAGTATAGCAACTATGATACGGTATTAAAGCGAATTGCTTACCATTTAAAAACCGAGACCTATGATTTGATTTTACGGACGCTTGCCTTCGAAAACCACCCATGGATTTTTGAATATAGGGAATGCATTGTAAGGGCAAAAAAGCAGGGTAACATCCATCAATTGAACGACAATTTGTTTGTACGAACCCTTCACTTTTTTATTTTAAAATATGTGTTAAATGATACCGGGCAAAGTTTTTTGCGCAAGAGTTTCTCAGATTTTATACTTGGAAATATGAAACCCTACCTGGGGGCACACTGGCAGAAATTTATAGCAATTGCAGAAAAATGTGCTTTAAAGGAAACCATTTCCGCCTTCATAAAAGAAAAAGCTCCGGAATCCCGAAAAGAAAAACTGCGGATTCAGCCTGAAAATAAGGATCAAGCATTCACACTTGATCAAATCATTACCATGTTAAATAGCAGTGGTAAAAATACTAAAATCGCTGCGCAGCATTGGATCAAGGAAAATGTTCTGAGAATCATCAACGATAGAAAACAAAGGAAGTTGATGATACATGGCTTGAATAAGGCAGGAGCCGATTTTCTTTTAAATATGTTTTACCCGGAAACCGGGCACACACTATTAAATTTATTAAAATCGTTTACCGACAACGTACTCCAGGCAAAGGATGATCCTTTTTTTAAGGGAAGCCAGTCTGCATACATTCATGTTATCGTAAATTCGATACACTACCTGTGTCAAAATGATATGGCTAAACTTACCCTGGAAGAGTTTGTTCTATTCATGGTTTATAGCGCCGGTGTTGACAAGTCGGCCATAATGAAATCAAATATGTTCCGCGATTTTATTGATTCGGATCATCGTATGTCCTATTCTTCGATGCTTTCTTTTATTAAAGACGAATCCGAATATCCGGCCATAGCAAACATTCAAAAGGTATTTTCAGATAACCGATTATCAACGCCATCAAACGATCCATACGAAGACATTTATCCGTTACAGGAGTTTGTGGCCATCTCAAAGCGAAAGATCATAACCTATTATCTGAACCATGGTATGTTGCCGGATAAACATCTTGACCTAAGCAGGCAAGATGTTCTGATATTATTTAATAGTTTACTTCAGCAGAAAGACGGTTTCTTAGCAGGTTTATTGCGCAACCACCATGATCCCGAAAATCTGAAAGCCCGATTGGATAAATTAATTTCCGAACAAACCATTGCTAATTTAGAGGAGTATTTAAATCGCTTCTTTCAAAAAGAATGTCAAATCTTCAACAAGATACGCACCGTATGGGCACAGAACCTTGAGCCGGAAAAGCATCAAAAATTAGATACTCCCGAATTTCGCATCCCCATATTGATTACCGCACTGGCTGCAACCAAGGGGGGAGCATTACCCAAGGATTTTATCTTTTCGGTAATTGGCAGATTAAAAACCGAAGCTGATAACACCTTTGAAATTTCCGTTGAGACATGGCAGGACTTATGGGATCACGAATTAAGGGAAATGATCCCGTCCGAAACGAATCCAACCCCCAAAAACATACTTCGCGATGAACTGGAAAAATGGTGGAATGGACCTATCGAAAACAGCGCGGGTTTCGATTTAAAACCTGCCATCCATCCAACGAACCCGCAAAACATTATTGACGGATACTATTCATCACTCCTATTTTATGCACATCACGGATTCTTCCCCTGGTGGGCCAATAGCATATCTTTTTCTGAAATTATTTCGGGATTGAACAAATCTTACGAAAGCAATAACGATGTATTTGAAACCCTATTTCAGCGGTTGGGTAACGACGAAAACACCTTGGAAATGTTGATAGGCAAAATCCCGGAAACTATAGTAAAAGAATTTGATCAAGCATTTTCTGTGTCTGCAAGATGGCGGGAAAATTGGGAACGAGCCAAAAAAAGAACATTGAATATTGATACTAACAGCAAGACCAATGATATTGAAAGGGAAATTTATTTTTCCGATGACAAGGAGATCCTAGACAAGCGATGGAAACCAAATGAGGAGATTACCAATCAGATACAGGCGTATTTGATGCTTGCGCCTTATTTCTATCTCCACCAGTTAAACCCGCCGCAATGGCGAAAGATGGTGTATGAATTTTCGACCGGATATTACGGTCCGCACGCCACAAAAATTAACAGGCAGTTTCATCGTGATTTTTTGAGACATCTAAAACAAGAATTTTCCCATGTTAACTGGATGGATACATTGACCAATGTAGACCGACTTATTCATGCGGAAAAAGCAGATTCAACACCTTTCCCCGAGGCGCTGAGACAATTGCTGCCTATTGAGCGGGAACATAATTTTAACCGAAACATGGACACAATGATCAATGATGACGAACCAGGCATTGAGGTGCTAGTACACAATGCAGGACTAATTTTATTCTGGCCCTTTTTAACCCGACTTTTCGAAATGCTTGCCTTAGTGAAAAATGGTGCTTTCATCAATTGGGAATGCAAGAACAGGGCCGTCTATATTCTTCAACACCTGTCCTGCAACCAAGTTAACTTCCCTGAATACACCCTGGTTCTAAACAAGTTACTGGCTGGAATACCATCACAAGAACATTTGGTACCGGTTGATTCGCTGACCGAAGAAGAACAGGAAAGTACCAAAAGCCTGTTAGGCGGTTTAATACATAATTGGGAGAAAGTTAAAAACTCAACTCCGGAAGGAATACAAGAAACATTTATACAACGGGATGGAATTATAAAATTTCATGAAGACAAAATAACGCTTAAGGTTGAAAAAAAAGGGGTTGATGTGTTAATGGATTCAATACCCTGGAACATTTCTTTAATCAAGCTCTCATGGATGAAGAAACCAATATATGTGGATTGGAACTAATACCGCAAATAATTAATCATTAAAAAAATGGAAATGGGTAATCTGACAAAAATATGTAAACTATATCTGACAAAATTGTTGGTTGCTATGTTGCTTTTTGTTGCTTTATTTTTTCAAAATGAAATGTTTGCACAAACGACAAATACAGCCATTGCACAGCACGATACGGCGGTAACCATAAAACCGTCCACTATCCATATAGACCGTTATCAGGATACCTCATCCACTAAAGGTTTAAAAAAAATCCTACAGCCTCTTAAATTTAAGGAGAATAGAGAAAAAAAATTGAACAAGGAATTTCATGAATATGTCAAAAGCTTAATTGACAATAAAAAACTTAAAATAAACCCGAAAACGGTTGAACAGATCACAGAACAGCTAGCCATTATTGAATCCTTCACCAATTCTAACCATATACAGCTTGATAGTGCCATTAAAAGCAATGATTCCACCAGTCAATCATTAAAAAAAACAATCGAAGATGCGTATCTAAAAATGGATACCAACAAAGTTGCATACACTTCGGCAATCGACTCTTTAAATATATTAATGTCAGCCATCCTGCAAGAAAATGCCAATATCAATAACATGGAAGGGCAAGCGATTTCGGCCAAGATAGATACCACTATGAAAGAAATCCAGAAAGTGAAGTATTCTAAGGCCTCTAATCTGGCAAAAGTTGAAAGTGCAAAAATAAATGATACGCTTCGTTATTTTAAAAGAAGCCTGATCCCTAAAATGAAAATTATTGGGTGGCACAGCACCAGCTCACAGCAAGAGGATGAATTTAAATTTAGGAATTATTATAAATATAACTATTTATCGGCCATTAATTTATTTGGATACGAATTGACGGAAACCGGTAAAAACAGCAAACCCAATGACATTGACGAATTTAAAAAAGAGAATGGTGTTATAAAATATGCCCACAATAATGGTTGCAACGTTGTGCTAACCGTTTACGATAAAAGCGTAGCAGATATAAATGCTTTTTTAAAAAGTGCTGATGCACAAGAGACGTTTTTTAATGAGGTAAGTCAAATTATCAGAGACAATGATTTAAATGGTATCAATATCTATTTTACCCAGATCTCCGATTCACAATTATTTGTTCAATTTATCGGAAATCTATATAAAAAGCTAAAATCTATAAACCCGAAAATACAACTCGGCATTTCTGTTCCCGCTTGGAAAGATCAAGACAGTTTAAATCAAATACGCAAATACGATTTGGCAAAACTGGATTCGATGGTGGATTACTATATGATATTAACGGACGATTTGATACCATCCAACGCTACTATTGCACAACCATCAAGTCCCCTTTTCAAAGATAAGGAACCAGGGTTTCCCTCCATTAAAAGAACGATGGATTTCTACCTCGCACAGGGCATTGCAAGCTCCAAACTTATAATGACTGTTAGTTACAGTGGCACACTATGGCGGGTCAAAAATTTTTCCGGCAGCTTGGTGAATAAGGCCAAATACAGAACCCTAAGTTATTCCGACATTCTTAACGTATATTTATACAGCAACAACAGCTCCATCATCCAAGGGTTTGACCCCATACAGGTTGGATCGTATTTAAATATAATTGGAAAGAATATAAAAACGAATAATCAATTATGGTACGATGATTTCAGAAGTCTGTACCTGAAGTACAATTGGGCATCGGGCCAAGAACTGGGAGGAGTGGCCATAAGTGACCTTAGCCACGACGACAACTGTATTTATCCCGAATTGTGGAACGCTTTGGCAGCTTCCTTAATCAAGATCGACACAACTTATGTTAAAAATCCCAATGAACCCAGTATCAAAGGTCTAAAAAAACTAATAACCATCATCAAAAACACAAGCTCAGGATTCCATTTTACTACCCTCAGTAAAGATGCGAGATGGGCTCGCGAAAGCTATCTAAGATATAAATCCGGCGATAGCACTTGTGTCTTTAAATATGAATCAGTTAAAGACAGTCTTTCGAATGATTCCATAGATAAGATTCTCAAAATAATCAATACCGAAATTAAAGACACAATCCGAGATTATATGATCACAGATAGCAGCATCTGGAACGATACAACCATATTTAAGGAAGATTCGGCAACGTTATATCTGGGACTACTCGAACATAAATCCAATTGTTATTCGCTGTATGCCAGGTGGAAAATTTATGCGCTTTTTCTTAAATACTTCGCCATAATCTTCGCCATACTAACCATAGGTATATTTTTCTTGTCCAATAATTCGGATAGATATAAACTTGGCAGTATTAAAACCAGAAAAATCATTAGAAATTTACCTTCCGTTTTAACTATTTTCACCATAATTTTTTTAGCCCTTTGGTTGTATTTCGATCCGTTCCTTACTGGATATGGAGCAGGTAGTGCAAAGGATAGTGATACATTATTAATGCTTTATACCTTATTCATTGGAATTGCTACGGGGGTATTTATTACCTATCGGTATTTTAAACATAAAAAATCCTGACCATATCATTGTATTAAATTACATTAAACTTAAGGAACAAGATCAATATGGTTGTAAAAAAGGTCATGGGCAAGCCAATTCTGAATAATCTTATCCACTTGTTTGTATCAGACTCTGGTTTATGACCGTATATGCGATAATTCACTATCGCTAGAATAATCCCAACAAATATAAATACATACCCAACAATGATAATCGTCTCCAAAAACGTATTATAGGGTAATTTGGGCAGTATGGAGGCAGAATAAAAATTAAATGCCACCACGGTCAGCATAAGCGTGAAACCGACTCCCATTTGGGTACCAAAATCCTTAATCCAGAATATGACGAACGAAGCCATTATGATGATTGACAAAGGCAGCAATACCTGCCACATATAATATCCTGGTTTTCTTGTTGTATCCACTTTAAAAACGGCTCTCGAATAAATGGTTGAACTCGAAATTTCATCATATATTATATCCTCGATGTATGCGGTATTATCTTTATAGGTCCATTTCTCACCCAAAAAATCATTCATATTTTGGGGTTTCAACAACTTAATGAAATTAAACACAAGCTGCTCTTTATCATACGAAAAAGCTTCAATCTGTATCTGAAAAGTCTGCGAATCAAAAGGAAAGTTTATAAAATTCATATTTGAGCTAAAGGTCCCAAAGAACCTTTCCTTATATTTAATTTCACCATCGGTCTGTATAACAATTCTCCTGTTGGGGCATTCCTTTTCTCCCTGAATATTAATAAACTCAAGAATCGGCATCCAGAGCCCTGTATCTAAAACTTCATTTGCTCTGTCGTTTTCATAAATCCTAATGTTATTATGGCCATCCGATCGTTTCCACCTTTCATCTTTCCATAAATATACAAGGTAACCATCAATTTGATAGGTCTCATCAACCGTATTAATGTTATATACTTTATTAATACGCAGATTTACATCCACTTTTAAAGGTAAATTTCCTGGTGGAGGCGTCATCTTTCTATTGGTCGAAGATGCAAAAATGGCAATAGGTAAAAAGAAAAATGTGATAAAAACTTTCCGAGTCATTCTCATTATTTTTATGAATTGAAACTTGAAATTAAACTCATACTCCATATATTGAAGTTCCACTGATACCTATTGGCAAAACGCCCACTGCTATTGAACAGTAACCTGATACATCCTTGTTTTACTGTCGTATAATATGTATTCTACACCCTGACCACTCATCAAAATAATTTATAACGCTGCATGCGCAGCAATAATGGCAGCTGTAGGGTCACCCAGTAGCGGAATCAAATCATTATCGAGTTCATCATAAGCCGTGTGTCTGTTTCCACTTGCTCGGCGGTTGTTGGCATCTATCTCGTTCTGGCCAGAAGTATTCAACCTTGGATGTACTGATGGAGATACCTCTAATGCGCCATCTTCACCGTAAATATCGTTCCCCTGCCGTGTCCAAAAAGGCACATCACCTCTGTGTAGTGCCGTTCTTGCTCCATTAGCCCGCAACATGGTTCGAAACTCATCTGCAAGTCCGGGAGGATTGCCCGATGTATGTGCCACTTGATTCGCCCGATCATTTGTTGCAGCCTGGAACAATGCTTCACTTGGCCCACCAACAACCGCAAGTTGTCCATAAAATAATCCTGACAGTTGCTGTAAGATCTCGGTGGGAATAGGAACAAACCGTGTTTCAGTATTTGTAGATTGATTGATCAATCCGGTCAATGCCGCATCCCTGTGTCTGTTCGGGCTCATGGAGCGCAATCTATTTTTAAAACCCACACGAACCTGTTGTATTAGGGTGGCTTGATCGGGAACCAGACCTGCAACTTGAACCGCTGTCAAATCCCTCATGCCCTTTGCAATGCGCTTGTAGAGTTCATCGGGCAACTGTTTGGCCGCTGTCGTCAACTCCATGGCACCAAAATCGTCAAAGGTGTTTGTTGAAGCCTCCATATCAATGAGCTGGATAGAATCGTTCTTCAACACGAAATTCTCCCCGTGAACATCACGCAGCCCGAACACATAAGCCACGGCCAGGTTTGCGCCTAGACTTTTAAAAACAGACCTTAATTGTGCCGCGGTTCTTGGCGCACCTGTTTGTACAAATTCCATATAGCCATAGTGGGCCAAATGAGGTTGGGCACCAGCCAGGGCGTCTGCAGGCATATTTTCTATCCGGTACGATTCAACCCCGTGACCCAAGGTCGAGGCAACTGAATTTTGGTCGTTGAACAGCACCTGATCCATGGATAGGTCACCTGGTTTGTAGACCACCCTATGTGTACCTCCCGCCATGGTTCGGTAATTAATAAAAGCTACTACCTGTCCATGTTTGTGCGGATCACTCCCGGGAATTTCGATACTAACAAAGGCATTGGCAAAAACGGGATCTAGCGCTCCTCCTCCGGGCATGCCGCAAATTGTAGCATGATCAGCAGCAATGCGCACCCGAATTACATCGCGAATATTATCGTGAATCATCCGCATACGCTCAAGCGTGACATTGATTGGGATGGTCAGCTCACGTGCTTTGTCAACAGATTTAACCAGGGAATCCAATCCACTTACACCCTGGGTATGCAAATCGGCAAAAACGGTTGTCAACTGACCCGCCTCGGCCAAATTCATTGTCGTACCCAATAGTTTGCGTCCCCGAGGATCATACATATAATAGTTAGCGCTACCTAACGCATGATATACGCTAAAACGTGTGTGCGGAATTACATTGGCATGTACACACCCTAAATTACCGGTTACCATTATTCCAGCTAAGGTTATGGCCATTGCCGCACCGCCGTTTACAGCACCACTCACATGGTTTACAAGTGCATTTATGTTAATTACACCACTGGTACTGAAATTACGCATAACCCGTATCAACTGATCAGCATCGGCCACACTCAAGCCTCCTGCCAATACTGTTCCCGCACCCATATTATTAATTAACCTTTGGGTAGTGTTGGGCAGTCGCACCAAGCGGTAATTTGAGCCTGGAATAACACCAACTGTTTTATAACGTACGCCTGCAATCCTAACCCGTTGCATCAAAATTTCGGGTGTATAAAAGACGTCATCTTTTATAATATCGATATCCTGACTTTGAATTGTTGAAGATGAAACATGATGACTTGCTTGTTTTCTTTGAACGATAGGCATTGTAATATTCAGTGCTTTACTTCCCATTACATCCGCCTCTTTCTCCAATTCTTTATCATCATTTACCTGTATGTTTCCCTTCATCTGCATGGTCGGCTTCACCCTACCCTGTTTTTGCTGAACCACATGCCAGGCTTCGTGAGGAAGGTGTTTTTCTTGTCCTGACGCCAGGTGGATATCAGTACCTTGTGCATAGGCATGGGCTTGAATAATTGCCGGTTTAGCGGAATTGTAATGTACTTTAACATTTTCCATTGAATAACCCGAAAGATTTTCGATTCCAGCTTTTAAAGTATCGGGCAAGCCGGTGTTGTTCTCTCTTTTCTGTATGGGCATGGCTCTTTCGTGCAATGCTTCCTCTTCTTCTACTTTGGGGATAGTGTTGAATTTGCCCTGTAGTAATTCCTCCTCCTCAGGTTCTGGCTGTCGCTGAATAGCTTTTGATTGTAATAGTTTCTCTTCCTCTAGTTTTCCCGCTCGTTGTATCTCTTTGGGTTGCATTAGTTCTTCCTCTTCTAATCTTTCTTCTTTTTGTATTGGGTATTGGGAGTTATTGTTTAAGACATCCCTTAATTGAAGGGCTCGTTGGGTTTGTTGGCTATTATTAAACATTCTATTAAGTTTCCCTTGCATAACAGATTCTTGCCTGTTATCAGCAAATGTAAAAGAAGATTCGTTTGTTTTAAACTGCCCAGACTGACTGTCATTAACAACCCGACTTGTGCTCTCCGGCAAATTTTCTGCATGAGTATACATAACTATTTAAAATTTGTGTGATCTACCAAAGGAATAAAATACTTTTTTATCCGAAATAACTGTAAGTTACAACAAAGTACGGCTACATGTCAACTATATTTGATCAATAAGGCCAACAAAAAATAAGATCATTGATAAGTCATTTTTGTTGTGTTTAGCAAACAGAACCCAGCGGTTGAGTTGATGTTCGTGTACCTCGAGTCGGAAATTTGCCGCCGGCTTCCTTCGGATTATACCTCGCAGTAAGCACCCTTGCCGTCAGCTAATGGTTGGCTACTACAAACCCCCATAATGAACTTTCAGCATCTAGTTATTTACCATGCACGGCATACCTAAAAAAAAGAGCTCAACAATATTTGTTGAGCTCTTTTTTACCCTATAAGCTTTTTCCCACCATGTTTCTAAAACATCATGTGATCAAGCACGCTTTCCTCAAGAACATTGGCTTTAAAACGCCAAAAATGAGCTTCACCATGAGATAATTTAAAAACTTCGATATAAGATTCAACTGGCTGCTCTCCTAAATCACCTAAATATTGACGTTCTTTTCGAGCTTTGTTTAAAATAGCCGCATCAGTTACAAATTCAATATCGCCGGCAATACGCAATTCACGTCCTTCCTTTAAATCTTTTGGGTTATTATAAAAGCAAACTTCTACTTTGGGATTTGAATGAATCTGTCTGCTAATATCCAAAGGAGAAAGAGTTTCAAAATAAAACCCTGATTTGTCAGCAAACCATAGCTTCATAATTCTTACATGAGCCATTCCCTTTTCATTTATTGCCATGAAACAGATTTTGTTCTCATTGGCAAACTTGATAATTTCTTCCCTTTTCATAGCAACTTCCTCTAAATTAATACCTCCATTCATTGTAAAAACATGCATAAAGTTACAAAGAACACCAGCTCTTGTCAATAAAAAATTAGGTAAAAAGATTAACAAAAAAAACTAATTTTGAAGTCTACACGGATTCAAAAACTTCATGCTATTTGCGGTATATAGAGGATATCCATTTATTTACTTAATAAAATTACTAATCAACATCATTTTTAATAACACAAGGTGCTTCCTGTAGTACCCATTACCCAGAATTGGGGAAGTCTATTGCCTTAAAATTTGCTCCAGATGCTTTGTTTCATTCCCAAGTAAGCCCGTCTTTTATTTTCCTGTTAAGATATCAAAGATGAACAAATAACTT
This sequence comes from Saccharicrinis sp. GN24d3, assembly GCF_052400645.1. Classification (NCBI taxonomy): domain Bacteria; kingdom Pseudomonadati; phylum Bacteroidota; class Bacteroidia; order Marinilabiliales; family Marinilabiliaceae; genus Saccharicrinis; species Saccharicrinis sp. GN24d3. Next base: position 77,147 of record NZ_JBQTGI010000011.1, on the reverse strand, counting down.
CCTGCTCCACTTGCGTAAACCATAACGTAAACAATTAGAATGATGTCAGATATGACCTTTACACCCATAAGGATATAATACCTTTTTAATAGAGTTCATATTTTTATTTAAAAACATATTGACAAAGAGAGAATTAAATCGGATATTAATATCTAATTTTCCTAGTTGCTAAAGTAACGATCTATTTATGTAACATACGTTAAAACAATATTCATTAATACATTTAATTATGGAGGTATCAAGCCACGGTTATCAGTTAAACGACATCATCAAAAGGATGGAAAACAACAATTACAGTGTTTTTAAAAACGATCGTAAACCATATAATTTGAATCTGATAGGCATAAGAACGACAAGCAGAATCGCCAATGCTTTTGATGATTTTGTGGGTTACTTCTACCATTTCCGCGGTAAATGGACTTTTAAACTATATCCAGCAACTACCGACCCTGGACAATATTGGCTTGACAAGCCCATGATGCTGGCAGGTACTGCGATCCTCAAAGCCGGTCAATACCGACAGGCATACACCATTGGACTGCATGCGGGTAAATATAGAGCATTAAGACAAGCTGCCCCTGTAACGGTTTATCGCGATCCAAACCGAGATAACATGTTGGATCATGATGTGCAAGAAAGTACCGGAATGTTTGGCATCAATATCCACAGGGCTTCTGCATACCAACCCAGTGTTAAAGTATTCAAATGGTCAGCAGGTTGCCAGGTTATTGCAGCGCCAAAAGATTTTCAGGAGTTCATGGACGTTTGTACCAAGGCATCAAGGCAATGGGGCTCAAAGTTTACCTATACTTTGCTGGAGGATTGACCTATTTCGTTTGTTACGCAATTTTAACCTGCGCCTTTTATGCCACTCTCCACAAACTTTTTAATCCACCTAACCCGCTCCTTACCAATCTCCTGAACTTTCAACAGGAACTTTTCATCAGCTAACAATACCTGCTGAAAACGGCCAACGTGCTGTCATAGTTCTTCTCCCAGTCTGCCCCGGCCATTGGCAGGCCTTGCATATACCCACCATAATAATATAAATCCTGTTACGCAATTCAACCACTTCAAAACGAGGCGCTTTACTGAGTTGCTTACATAATGTTTTTGGTTTATAGGTTTGCCTAAAGACAACCTGCTGCTCCTTTAATTTTGGCTGTGCTATCATCAACAGCATTTGCACGGTATATTTGGAACTGGATGTTTAGTTAACAGGAATTTGCCAGGCTATTGAGATAGAAAGTAGGGCTCCCCTTATGGCTTCCCGCGAAATGTCGTGCCTGGTATTAAAAGAATTTCCCTCAATGATCAGAGTGGGAATATATGTACTTTTTCTAAGTTCATAGCATTGCTTATACAGTCGGCCCTGCAACCAGGAAACAACAAAATCATCTTTGGTATTTCGTTCTATAACAACCTACCCATCAATGATGTAATCTCCTGTTTTTAAGACCCCGACTTTGACAAAACACTCTTTCTCGTTAAGAATAGCCGGAATACCTGTACATTCCGCTGGGTAATCGGCAATAATGTTAAATCGGTTTGTTTATTCTTGATTAAATTTATAATATTATCTTATTTAAATATCGTATAATTTAACCCTAAAATCAGACTAATCTATGTTGGAAGAAGGTGATAATGATTTTGTTGACTATAGAAGACTACCCATCTTCAAAAAAGGCGAAGAGACTTTTGAAGTAGTCCATCAAATTTCAGAATTAATTCCGGAAGATGAAGATCACTTACAGAGTATCAAAGAAATAATGCTGTCCGACGCCTCATTACTAACAACAAAAGTAGCTGGTGCAGAGGCTTCTACGCTTTACGACTTGAAAATGGAAGCTGCATCTATTATTCGAAAAGCGGCCAAAGATTTGATGGTGCAGAAGCATTCTCTCATTATGTTTGGCTTCGAAGATGTTGAATATTTTGAGATGGTGCGCGAGTTGATCGAAGAATACCGATTGCTTTTTATTGACTGGGTAGCAAGTTTCGATAAATGGAATTACATCATCGATCGCTGGGGGCTGTTCAACCCGCCTGGCGTGGGACCTCATGATAAAGATCCGGATGATGATACCCTTTTTAATGGGGAAATTTAGGAAACAATACCCCATTCAACGCACAACTTTTTAATGTAAAAAAATGGCCATTTACTACTTCTGATTCTAATAAATCAAAATTATTCACTTGGTATTAAACCCACTAAATCCTTGAAATCTTCGAACTTGTCAATATCGTCCTGAGGCAATTTGTCGCCTCCTTTTGGCATACCTCCAGAGTTGACTTGGCTATACATACCTGTGGCCCTGTTCATGGCATTTGTAAATGTTCCATAATTGCTGGTATTACTATTTCTGTGATAACCTGCGTGACATGAAGTGCAACTAGCAGTAATAACAGATTTTAAGGTAGAATTATAATATGCTTCTGCTGCTTTATACTCTGCAGTTTCTTCTACTGATACAGGTACATCTACTTCCTCATCGTCGGAGTTGGAACATGCAACCAACACCAGACACAGCATACTCAAGAATATTAACTTTTCCATAATGAACAATTTTAATGATTTATAGAATATCTATGCCATACTTGGTATCCATAGAATTGAGGCTAAGGTAGATTTTGGACCATTATGGTAAACCTATTTTTTACGGCAAGTACTTATTCCAAACGGCGCATATAAAGGACACCAGCTAATAAAAGCAGTCAATAAAGGGATAAGACCAACCAATCCCCACCAACTCTTGTAATAAAATCCACCTCCAATAATTATAATACCCAAAATAATGCGGATTGTCTTATCCGCTGCACCCATATTTTTTATCATAGTCAAATACTTATTTTAATCTAAACAAATATACGACACGTTGGTATAAAAAATATGTGACCTAGGTTACAGACTCTGTAATAATTTTATTTCCCCCCGATCCAACTCTATCAAACCATCCTTTTCCATTAGTTTTAAAAGCCTGGATATAACCTCTCTGGCTGTTCCAATTTCACTGGCTAATTCCTGGTGTGTAAAGCGCAGTAGATTACCGTTCTTAGCCTGTAATTCACGAAGTTTATCGTACAACCTGTTGTCGGTTTGCTTAAACATAATACTATTCACCAATGTTAAAATACTGTCTAAACGATCGTAGTACATCTTAAAAACAAAGTGCTTCCACGATTTATACTCGTCCATCCAACGTTCTACTTTCTCAACTGGTATCTTTACAATTCTGGTATCTTTCTGTGCAATAGCCTCTACAGTGCTTTTTTTCTTGTTCAGGCAAGAAGTGATCGAAAGAACACAGCTTTCTCCTTTCTCTATATGATATAAAACAAGCTCCTTCCCATTTTCATCTGTTTTTCTAACCTTAATATCTCCGTCCAATACCAAAGGAATCTCTTTGATATACATATTCTCGGTCAGAATGATTGTATTTTTAGGAATCGAAATTTTACCAAGTCCACCTATTTCCTGTAAAAGTTTAGGTTCAAATAGTTTTTTGAATAAGGCGTTTAATTCCATTTTTCTTGGATACCAGCTTAAGTTATTACTTACTGAACCTAACAATATGAATTAGTTTAAGTTTTAAACAAATGCATTTCGGCTTATAAATAAACACCCATATCTATCTAAATTACTTCCCCTTACAACAATATTCAAATAATTATTTTTTTTCTATTAAACCTTTTTAGTCCGCAAACATCAAAGAACCGAAAGCAATTAAAAACCCGGGAAATTAAAAACAACAATTTTAAAATTAGAAAACATGAAAAAGGCGATATTTATATTAGGACTAATTTTATTGACGGCAGTAGGATATGCAGAAGCACAAAAGAAAACACCTGTTACAACCAAACGTCAAATTAATCAGCAAAAGCGTATTGTACATGGTGTTAAAAACGGTGCGCTTACCAAGGGTGAAGTAATACAATTAGAAAAACAACAAAAACATATTAACAGGACAAAGCAGGTTGCAAAAGCAGATGGAGTGGTAACCAACAAAGAAAGGGCCATCATCCAACATAAACAAAACAAGGCAAGCGCCAATGTTTATGTAAAAAAACACAATGGCATATCAAGAAATTAAATTTTCTAATGTGAATCAGGGGTCCAACTGCTGATTGGCATGGCGAGCAACATCAGAATGTTATCAATATTAAAGGTTGTCGATCGGATAGATGGACAACCTTTTTTTTTATTTGTCATCTGATTGTTATCTCATTCTGGTGAATGATTACGGTATTACGATACGAATAGGAAACCATTGATCAATAATTTTAACTTTGGCAACACAAGTAAAATTAATTCATATGAGATTTCTAACGTACATTGTATTATCTTTGGTATTCCTATCTTGTGTTAGCAATACCCAAACCAATAAACAGAAAGAGATAGACCTGAAGTCCGAAATTTTTGTTCCATTACACTACATCGTTCCCAAAACTACAGAACCCATAATTATCGATGGAATGGCAGACGAAGAGCAATGGCATACGGTTCCTTTTACCAAATCATTCATGGATATTGAGGGCATAAAACAACCTAAGTACAATACCCAAGTAAAAATGCTTTGGGACGATGCGTTTTTGTACGTTTATGCCTTGCTGGAAGAGCCACATATATGGGGAACCCTGAAACAAAGAGATACTGTTATCTTTTACAACAACGATTTTGAAATATTCCTGGATCCGTCTAATACCACCTACAATTATGGCGAGATAGAAGTAAACGCCTTAAATACGATTTGGGATCTGAAACTGGACAAACCCTACCGCGTTGGCGGGAAACCCGATAACAGCTGGAACCTTGACCACCTTAAATGTGCGGTGCACCTTGAGGGTACATTAAACCTTCCCAATGACACAGATTCTTTCTGGGCAGTTGAGATGGCTATTCCGCATAAGCCGATCATGAAATTAAAAGGTTCTTTAAAGGACAAACCTGCCAACGGAGAACAATGGCGCATTAATTTTTCGAGGGTGGAATGGGATTTTGACATAATTAATGGAAGATACGATCGAAAAAAAATGGACGGGAAATATCTTCCCGAATACAATTGGGTATGGAGCCCGCAGGGTGTTATTAATATGCACGAACCCGAAAAATGGGGCTTTTTGCAATTTACCGGGCAGCCCAGCATTGAAAATGTTGCGTTTCGTGCGGACAAAGACCTGATATTTAAACAGGCCGCATACGCCCTTTTCCGTCTGACGCGTTTTGGTTCATTAAAATATTTATTGGAAGCGGAAACCGAATATAAAGAACAGTTAACCGTAGTTCTAAGTGACGAAATAACCACTAAAGCAGTTTTCGAGAAAACCAAAAACGGATTTAGTTTTTTCATCCATCATCCTAAAACCAACATGGTATTTATGATTAACCAGGATGGTTGGCTAAAAATGAGCAAATAATAATAATAATATTAATAGAAACATATCAAATGATCACCATGAAAAGTTTAATTGCCATTATTACTATCGTAGTATTATGTTCTTGCAACAATGTAACACAAAAAACTACGATTGAAACAAAAGCGGGAGATGATAAATTTGTGTTTGCCACCTGGGTATCAGCCGGCAAAGAGTTTAAGCAGGACAAATGGGAAGAAAAGCTCGACTATTACAAGTCCATTGGCCTTTCGGAAGTATTAATAAATGGAAATCCTGAGGTACTGGAACAAATCATTCCCTTGGCTGATGAAAGAGGACTAAAAATACATGGCTGGATGTGGACCTTAAACCGTCCTGGCGATACTATTGCTAATAAACATCCCGAATGGTATGCCGTTAACCGACTTGGAAAAAACTCCCTGGAATACAGAGCCTACGTTGATTATTACCAATGGCTTAGTCCGCACCACCCCGAGGCACGTGAACATATCAAAAACAATGTACGTAAACTGACTAAGGTAAAAGGATTGGCATCTATCCACCTGGATTATGTCAGATATGTTGATGTTATCTTAGGTGCTGACCTACAACCTAAATATGACCTGGTACAGGATCATGAAATGCCGGAATACGATTTTGGTTACCATCCTATAGCACGCGAAGGATTTAAAAAAATATTCGACAAAGACCCGTTGGATTTGGAACATCCCGAGCTGAGCACCGAATGGCGCCAATACAGGCTCAACGCTATCACAACCCTGGTAAACGAATTGGTTGAAATAGCCCATGGAGAAGGACACAAAATGACTGCGGCGGTTTTCCCTTTCCCCGAAATGTCGCGTCAAATGGTACGTCAAGCCTGGAACGATTGGAACCTGGATGCGGCTTACCCCATGTTATACCAAAACTTTTACCGCGAAAATATCAATTGGATAGGCTTCGCAACGGAACAAGGTGTTAAAGATGTCGATTTTCCAATTAACGCGGGGTTATTTATGCCAGCCTTTAAATCTCCCGAAGAATTGGAAAAAGCTATCTTGCTAGCTAAAGAAAAAGGGGCAAGTGGTGTTTCAATTTATACGGCGGATGGTTTAAGCCCTGAAATGCAGGAGGTGTTTAAAAGGCTGAGCCAGGAATTGTAAAATAACTAAAGAAAACGTACTTTTTTTATTGACTTTGAATCATACTTATTGGATATTTGTATCTGAATACCCCCTTTACTTATTTTTATAACCGGTAAAATTCCACCAGATGCTTAACAATCCAGCTATCGACATCGCCATCGGGCTTGTTTTTATTTATGCCGTGTACAGCCTCATAGCCACCACTTTAACCGAGCTTATCAATTCCTGGCTGAACCTGAGAGGGAAAGTATTGCGTACCGGTATAAAACGAATGCTGGACGATCAGGATAATAAAAGTGATACTGATGAAATATTAAGCAACATTTTCCTGGAAAGACCGGAGTTTAAATACCTGGGCAAAAAAAGTATGTTTACAGGTAAAAGCAAACTGCCTTCGTACCTCAAGCCCAAGACATTTGCGAAAACCCTGTTAAACATGCTCGACAAGGTTTACGACAGTCAGATGGATCTGTCGGTCGTAAAAAGTAAATTGAACCCGAATAGTCCCACCCATCAGTATCTGATAGGATTGATAGAAGGTGCAGAAAACAAAACCGAAGAATTTAAAGCGGGTGCCGAAGAATGGTACAGCGAAACCATGGAACGGGTATCGGGTTGGTACAAAAAGAAAGCACAGCTAACCACATTTATTGTTGGTTTGGCCATCGCTTATTCCATGAATGTAAACACCATTGAAATCGCAAAAAGATTGGGCAAAGACGAAAAGTCGCGGATTGCTATGGTAGAAGCGGCAAGTGGTTATGTTGCCAGCTATGGCTCCCTGGATTCAATACCGGATAAAGGACTCGAAAAGGTTGATGCGTTAACAACTCAAATAGAAGAATTACTGAATGAAACAAAGACCGTAGATTCAATCATAGATATTAAATTTCCCAGCCTCGACATGGATAGCCCAAGTTGGTTTACCTATATCTTGGGTTGTTTGCTGACAGCTATCGCATTATCGGTTGGCGCACCATTTTGGTTTGATTTGCTGAATAAGCTCATCAAATTAAGAGGATCAGGTACACAGGAAAAAACCGAGACAGATACATCCCTTAAAAATAAGAAGAAAGGGTTAAATCCGGCACAGGAAAATTAAAAAATTCATTAACTCAGGAACCCAATTATACCGATATAGTGAATATGTGGAAACTGATTTATCAAAGTTATGCGAATATTTATCGGGATTAAAGTCAAGGCTCCAACAAAACTTGCCACAATAAGACAACATATTTCCGAGGAGCACAACAAATGGGTAAAGGAGCACAATTTTCACTTAACCCTGGTTTTTATTGGTCAGGCCCAACAGCAAGATCTGAAAAAAATATCAGCTGCCTTGAAGAATATCGTTCGAAGCCATGCGCCGTTTAACTTTATTATTAAAGGAGCGGGAACTTTTCAGAAAAGAAGGAGCAGCGGGGTACTTTGGTTAGGAGTGGAAAATTCCGAAACTTTAAACAAACTAAAGGACGATATAAACAGGACCATACTTCAGTTGATGCCCTCGTTGAAACCACAACATATGGCTTATACCCCGCACATTACGGTCGCCCGGTTAAAAAACAAAGATCTACTTACCAAATACCGTCAGCTGCTCGAACAGGCAAATATCAGCACAACACAATCTGTTTCCGAGGTCATCCTCTATGAAAGTGTTTCTGCACCAAATGGGGTTGAATATAATGTACTGGAGAAGTTTAAATTGTCAGCCATCAATTAACCTAAACAAGCCAGTCCGACTTGGTTGTGGTATGTGCAAGTGAGGCGTTAAAAGATCACGCGTGGATTTGCTTAAAAACACGTGTATTTTTTCCAATCTCACAAACAATTGATTATCCAAACATGCTGTTACCGCCAACAAACTCTGTAAAAATGTTCATCTTTTTTCCAAAAATTGTCTTTAGAACTCAACTGAACGCCCATTAGATGAACAATATATATTTCACTTATACGCAGCAATGACAGATCTCGGATTATAGTAACAACCCATAAAAAACAAAAAAGGCCGATTCAAAAAGAACCGACCTTGACAATTTTTGGGGGAATTTTAATTCCTAAATGCCAAATAATTTATAGCCAATGGTAAAAGTTAGCACATCTGTCTTTTGACCGAATTCTAATTTTGAGATGTCTTTTATCCCCCACTCATATCGTACGTCGGCCGAAATTCTCCAAACCTGGGCACCCAAACCTGCCTGGAACGACCAGTTAGCATCTTTCATACTTTTAAGGTCATCTTTTGAAATGAATGATGCGACAGGACCGGCAACGCCATAAATACTGGCCACTTTTAAATCAAGCAATTGTAAATTTGCTAACAAAGGAATATCCCATGACTTAATATCGTTATTGACTACAACCGTGTTTCCGGTCTCGGTAAACTTATACTGCGTTTGCTTTTTTGCATAATAAAGTTCCGGTTGAAAAGATAATTTTCCCACAAGTTTTAAACGGCCGTAAGCTCCAAATAAGAAACCATTTTTAGCTTCATTCTTGATTTCAGTCCCGGATGGAATGCTCGACAAATTGATCTTCGTACTATTGAAGCCAGTCTTTAAACCGACAGCAATTCTATCTTGCGCAGATGCCGCACTTACCAATCCAATAAATGCACATACCAATAAAATCTTCTTCATAATAAAATAGGTATTTAATAATTAATATTGCTGTATTTGTAATAAATGACAATTAAGTTCAAATAAACACTTATAAATTATTTTTGAATCATTGCTATTTGTTCTTTGTTGAGCAATCAACATTCATGCCAATCCATTTGCTCAAACTAAATAGCAAATTGTAACGTTTACCCTACACTTACATATTATTAATTGGAGTCTTGATTACTGGATCTATTCTTTATTGGTACTCTTCGTTTGTTTTTTCTGTTGGATGAATGATTATTCCTCCTAAACGGTTTCTTGGCTGGTTTTGCCTCTTCCACCGGTGGTTCTCCCGGTTCAAAACCTTCGATGATTTCGAGTGGGATAGAATGGTCTAACAATTTTTCGATGCTTTTTAAATAATCCAGCTCTTCATGTCCTACCAACGAAACCGCTTCACCATTGGCCCCTGCCCTGCCCGTACGACCTATTCTGTGCACATAATCTTCGGGGACATTAGGCAATTCAAAATTAACCACATGGGGCAACAAAGGTATATCCAATCCTCTGGCGGCCACATCGGTGGCTACCAAGGCTCTTACCGTTCCTTTTTTGAAGGCATCCAAGGCTTTAACCCTGGCATTCTGGCTTTTATCGCCGTGAATCTCTGCAGACAACACCCCTCTTTTATTTAACTTTTTACCCAGTCTGTTGGCGCCACTTTTTGTCCTGGTAAAAATTAGTACCTGTTTCCAATCCCCATCTTGAATCAACCTGACCAGGACCGCTGTTTTATCCACTTTAGCCACATGAAACGCTTTTTGAATAATCTTTTCTACAGTTGTATTTTCAGGAGCAGCTTTTACGGTAACCGGATGGCTTAAAAATCGGTCGGCCAGTTTTCGAATTTCTTTAGAAAAAGTAGCCGAGAACAACAGGTTTTGTCTCCTCTCCGGCATTAGGCTAAGTATTTTATTCACATCGCGGGCAAAACCCATATCCAACATTCTGTCGGCCTCATCCAACACAAAAATTTCAATTTTCGCTAAAGATATCACCCTTTGTGTTTGCAAATCAAGCAATCTGCCGGGCGTAGCCACCAATATATCTACCCCGTTTCTGAGCTTGGCTATTTGCGGTTTGATGTTAACCCCGCCGAATACAACGGCAGATCTTAAGTTTAAAAACTCGCTATATTCTTTTACGTTCTCGAATACCTGGGCAGCCAACTCTCTCGTTGGAGTTAATACAAGAGCGCGTATCGGTCTTCGCCTTAAAGGAGGCTCTTGTGATAAAATTTGCAACATAGGTAAGGTAAAACCGGCGGTTTTCCCGGTTCCTGTCTGCGCGGAAGCCAGCACATCTCTTCCTTCCAAAATAGGGGGAATGGCTTTTTCCTGAATTACTGAAGGTTCCGTATAATTTTTCTTTTCAACTGCCTTTAATAAAGCAGGAGTTAATCCTAATGATTTAAATGTCATATATATTATTTAGTATCTGTTAAAATATCGACGTAAAATCGGGTTCAAAAGTTGAATGAGTTATGGCTAATAATTTATCGACAACTATATTATTCCATTAGCCCTGTGCTTTATTACAGGGAGAAAACATACCCCACACGCCATTGAAAGGCAGTGCTAATGAATAAGCCACATTATCAATCCATTGTACTCAAATTGTAATACTTAACTTTACGCTTGCTATTTTTTGTCTTTAATAAGAAGGTGTCAAAGACAAGGCTTTCGATTTTTGAGCTAAGAAGTCCGTGATGTAAATAAGACTGTTTCAAAAATGAGAATAACCTGCCTACGGTAAGGCAGGCGAAGTATTTGGTATTTTCTTGCAAAGACCATCTAGAAAGACACTCCCTTATTAATGGCTGTCTTCTGAAAATGCGCACAAATATAAGCTAACATTTCCATTAATTGCCTATGAATATAAAAAAATAACTGATTGCCGAGGAATACGGCACCATTTAACCCGGATTATTCATCACTTTCAGAAAGATGTATGCAAATACCGGTTTCCCTGCATCGGCTAAGCGCCTGCACGAAAGCTTCGAGTGTAAACCCACGGTTTGTGGCAGGCGAATCCCGACAAAGTTGAGTCTATTTTTGTTTAGCAAATTTGGTTGCAAACCTTATTCGCCGTCAGAAGCAGAGATTATTATCACGAATTTCAGGGGTTAAATCCGCTACTTATTTCGTATCGTGAGATCCATATTACCAATAAACACCACCATCCGAATTCCACAATTGTTTTTTCGTTCACAATCTGGAAATTGGTTATAGTTGCCTTTTGCAATTTCCATAGCATTAAAAACCAATACCATACTGTCTAACACATCGTCATCGACGACATCTTTTTTAAAGAACTGATTTCTAAAAACATGAAAGTGCTTTTCAATATTCGGGTATAAAGTTTTTAATAGCACTAACCGTTCCCGTACCCCTTCTACTGTTTTCTTTTTATAGCTTAAAGCTGCTCCTTTCAAATTTTTGAAACAAAGTTCGGGATGGCTTTCATGCAGTTTTTCCTTTAATATTGGGTGTTCATCTAAAAACATATCCAGCTCTTTTATTTTGGGCACGATATTCCAGGCTTGAATGGAGATTCCTTTACCCTGAATCTCTCTATTCAAAGCATTAGCTTCCGGATAGCTTCCTGCGTAAACTGCCTGGCGGCATGGCACATTAAAAACCGAAGAACTAAAAGGGTGACCTAATTCTTTTCTGGCTAAGGCATCACAAACGCGCTCCTCGCCTTTTTCAGAAACAATTCCCATCGGCATATCAATGGAAACCGCCTCTGATTGCCGCAACAAATCAATACCATCGGTAAGATTCCTGAACAGTTTAATATTCAGCTCCCTGTTATCATCCAATACAGAAAAAAGCCAGCCACCCCTGCAACCATCAATACCTATGTACCAACCTGAATCCATTATATTTTTGTGCCGATAAAAAAACCATAACTGTAATAATCCCTGTACTTAACGTACATCTCCATCTCTTCCATATGCTCCTTTACAGTGGCTTTCGCCTCATCGGAATTGTTGTGACGTTGAAGAAAATCCGGAATCTGTTTTAGCGAAGGCTCATAGTAGTTGTTTACCCAGCATTCTTGGGGAAGAACAAAAGCGCCAAGTGGAGCAAAGCCACATTCTTCCACCACTTTAATTTTATTACTGAAAGAATCCATCCCGGAATAGGCCTTATTCCAGAAATCGCATAGTTTCTTTGGCCGATTGGGCCTGATCCAGCATATCTCGGAAACTGCCATAAATCCACCCTTTTTCAAAAACTTACGCCACTGCTGCAGTCCATTCTTAAACCCCATATTATAAATGGCCCCTTCCGACCAAATCATATCCAGACTTTCCTTTTTAAACGATAAGTTCTCCATTGACTCGCATACGGTCTTAATCCTATTTGAGAGTCCAAGTTCTTTGGATATATAATTTAGTTTATCCAGAAACCGGGGAAATAGATCAACAGCTGCAATTTGGGAATTGGTATTTTTTGCCAAGTCAATGGTCTGCTGTCCTGAACCACAACCAATATCGGCTATCTTAATCTTTTCTTTGTCGTTTTTGGGGATAAACGACAAAGCTTTCAAAGTGGCCTCTTTGCTGCCGGGACCTTGTCTATAATTGTTCAGGTGAAAATCAACCAGTAATTCTAAATAATTCATATCACATATCAGCTAACATATTATTATTGAAGCCATTCCCTCTGCAAGAAAACCTTGTGTATATTATGCCCCTGTCCGCCAAATGGTCTGTGTTCTTTTTTTCCCCCATCCCTCCAACTCCCGTGGAGCACTTCCCCCAGCCTTAGGTATAAGGGAAGAACCTAAACCATATTTTACTGAAAACTGATTGCCGAAAACCGACTAGCAATTACGTGCTTCTTTTTCCTGTGGTAATAGACAGTGATAAATCATGTAATTCACCGGTACGTCAATTCCATGCTTTTGAGCCAGTTTTACTACACTTCCGTTTTGATAATCCAATTCCGAAGGGCGACCTGCCCAAATATCGCGTGCCATCGATGAATTGGCCGTGGGCGCAAAAGACATGGTAGCCTTTAAGGTTTTTTCTTTGACTTCTTCGGGCAGTTTGATCCCCTCGGCAATCGCTACAGCATACATTTCATCTATCATATTCTCCATCAACCCTTTGAGTTCCGGCGTATTGCACAAAACACCATAATTGGCTCTTGTCAATGCCCCAAGTCCGCCCAAACAGATCAATAAGAATTTTTTCCAGGTATCTCCCTGTATATATTCCGATAATTTGTTTTTTATTCCGGCCGCATCAAATACTTTTTTAATAAGCCGAGCCCTGTCAGACAAGGAATTGTCCAGCTCTCCAAAAATCAAATAAGGTTCGGCGCTCATATGCTCAATAACACCGGGTTCTTTTATCTTACTGAAAATATTACACAGTCCGGCCATTACATTTTGCGTGGGTAACGACTCAGATAATTCTTTGGCTGCCATCACCCCATTCTGCAAAGGAATCACCACGGTATCATCAGAGATAACTTCTTTCAACTGTTCGGCCACCTCTTTCACCTGCCACGCTTTTGTGCCGATCAAAACCAATTTTGGCGTATGTAACTTTAATGGAGTATCTACTACATGTGCATGCTCAACCAGATAATCGCCATTCGGACTTAATAGTTGAAGGCCTTTCCCGCCCATGGTTTTGCCATGCTTCCCTCGGGCTACAAAAGTTACCTTGTTTCCGGCCTGGGCCAATCGGGCACCAAAGTATCCGCCCACACCGCCAGCACCTATAATTGCTATGTTCATTGTATTGGTTTATTAGTCATTGGTCTATGGCTATTAGTAATGAATTAACTACTGACTAATGTCAAATGACCATTGACTGAGATTTATTGCCTAAATGCAGGTGAAGTTAACACATTTGATTGAATGATATTCTTGGGTAAATATTCTTTTTTATTGGCACGTACCGGACAAATGTCAATTCCCCCTCTGCGTGTATAAAGACAAGACACCATAAGAGCTTCCGGCTCAAATTTGTCCATCAACCGTTTATAAAGCATCTCACAGATTTCTTCATGAAAATGATTCTCGTCTCTTATGGAAACCAAATATTTCAACAAGGACATTAAATCTACACGGTGCTTGCTTTTAATGTGGATAAAAGCACTGCCCCAATCCGGCTGATGGGTTATTTTACAATTACTTCGCAAGAGGTTGGAGGATACTTTTAATTCATGTGTTTCACTTGTTGGCGCAGAAACCAAAAGTCTTGCATCTTCCTTAAATCTGTCAAACGTTGCATTATCCGCTCCAGGCAATTCTTCCAATAGGCTAAACTCTCCAAAATCAGATATACCTTCATTATACCTATGATGAAACGAGGCTTCTACCTCCGTTTTCAAAAGCGAAGACAAGTCTTTTTTAACCGTTTCCAGAACCATCGCAATTCCCTCTTCCTTATTTCCGCCATATTTACCCATATTGAAGGAGTTCAGATAAAGTTTGAGCGATTTGCTCTCAACCAGAAATTCACTCTCGCATGCATAAACAATTTTAAGAACACCTGTTACCGGCAACCCCTTTTCGGTTAAAAAACCCAATTCGTAGGCATGCCAGGCATCTACTCCTACAAATGGTAGGTGGCTATCACTAATTTGATATTGTTCTCGATTTAGTTTACGAGGCACCGCCACCAATATTTCAGGGGCATATTCCCTGGGATGGTTAATTTGTTTGCCAAGTACTTTTCCTTCCATATTATTGGTCATAGGCAATAGCGATTAGTCAATAGTAACCTTTAAAAATTCCGAATAAACATTTAATTTCCGAACCTCGATGGGCGTTGCAAACGATTTTCACCTTTGGCCTTTATCAGGTTTTAACTTGAATGACCAGTGACAAATGACCGGTGGCTTTAGTACCTGTAACAAATTCTGATCACCGATCACCAATTACTGTTTACCAGTTCTGCCTACTGATCACACTCCTATCTTACTTCCAAAAATATCGATGTGAATCCGAGGCGTATATTTCCAGCCGTTCTGTATGCACTGGTGAAGAACAATCGGGTTGGACTTAGCTATCTGTTCTGTCTTCGCGCCCAGTGGCATCAACATGATATCCTCTTGATTATATGCCACCAACTCATCCAGATAGTCCCGTTTAATTTCTTTTGCATCATCGTTTCTACCCACTACAAACTTTAGCTGCAAATCCTTTTCGGTTGAATTGGCAAAATAGATATAACTTTGCAATACATCTACATTAAGACGAACCTCGTGATGGTATCTGGATGCTCCTGACTCCTCTTCTCCGTACGAATGCAGTTTTTCTTTAGATGGAACCGAGTTACTTAATTTTGGAGAAATACTGAACAAATCAACATATTTAGCCACATCTTTATCAAAGATAGTCCCATTGGTTTCCAAGGTGATGTGTAAGTGCAGTTTTTCCTTGATCACTCGACAAAGTGCAGCTACACCTTTTTTTTGCAACATGGGTTCACCACCTGTAATAACCACATGTTTCATCTCACCAATATTCTGCTTTATGGTTTCAATCACCGCTTCTATGCTCCACGCTTTTTTATCGTCAGGATGGAACGAAGCGTACGAAGTATCGCACTTACAAAAACTACCATCCTCCATTTGCCAGATACAACGTAGGTTACAGCTGGCCAAACGAACAAACAAAGACGGTGTACCGGCCAGTTTTCCTTCTCCCTGGATCGTACCCGAGATAGCTAAACCTGTGTTTGGCAACTCATCAACAGCCTTTCCTTCGGCGTCTTTCGTTATGGGAAACACACCCTCTCCCACCAAAACCAGTTTGGCATTATTTATATCTGCATCTATGCCTCTGTTAACTTTCTCTTGTACTATCATCGCTATTCCCTCTGTAATATTTTTCAATTCTTTCTTCTCTGTCTGCCGTATACCTTATCTTAGTGCCGCATCTTCATACCCTGCTTCCTCAAACGCCTTTGCCCTTAACAGACAGCTATCGCAGGTTCCGCAAGGTTTTTCTCCGCCTCTGTAACACGACCAGGTCAAGCCAAAGTCCACGCCCAGCTCCATCCCCAACTTTATCTCTTCTGCCTTGGTTTTATTGACAAAAGGAGCATGTATTGTAATGGGCTTTCCTTCTTCGGCCCCCATCACTGTCCCTTTATTGATGGCTATTTCCATGGCATCGATAAACTCCTGACGGCAATCCACATAACCCGAATAATCTACCTGGCTTACACCAATATAAATATTTTGTGCATCAATGCTCTCCGCATAAGATGCTGCAATGGATAAGAACACCATATTTCGCGCAGGAACGTAGGTCACCGGAATATCTGTACGGGTTACATCCCCATCTTCCACTTCTATATTTTTATCGGTCAGCGAAGAACCTCCAAAATCACCCAAGTTTAAAGTCACAATTTTATGTGCCGCCACACCAGCCTTTTCGGCAATAGCCTTGGCATGGTTCAATTCCGTTTCGTGACGTTGGCCATAATCAAACGAAAGGGCATGAACCTCGTCATAACCTATACTCTTGGCCAAATATAATGCTACAGCAGAATCCATTCCGCCCGATAATAATACTACAGCTTTGTTCATCTTAAAATAAGTATTCCCGAAGATTATAAAATTGAAGGCATCGGGATTTCCCTTCGGTCATTAAGACTTAATACCAAGACAAACCATCTAAAATATAAACGAAAGATATGCGCACAGGAATGTGCAAAAGAAAATATTCTTTATCATACCCTGGTTTTGTTTACAGACAGGATGGCGTAAACGAACTGTCTTGAAAATCCATGCAAAGATATACAAAAACTTAATTGCTTCCTATTCCGTATACTTTAAAAACATTTCTGTAGTTTAGTATTCAGACTGATGATGATATTCGTGCAGAAAACCAACTCTATGAACAACTACTACCATATATTAGGGGTTACACCAGATGCCACGTTGGAGCAGATAAAAAAAGCTTACCGGTCAAAGGCTAAATTATATCATCCGGATATCAATAAGGCCAGTGATGCCAACGAACGTTTCATTTTAATTAACGAAGCCTACGAATATCTTATTAATATTACCGGCAACAGTGTTAACCGAATTAAAAGAGCCAAAGAGAAAGCAGAAAAACAAGCCGCCTATCAACAACAGTGGGAACAACAAGAAAGAGAGAAAGCCAGGGAACGTGCGCAGGAAAGGGCTCGTATGAAATATGAGGCCTTCCTAAAATCGGACGTATACAAAGCAACAGAAGCCATTAATGTGATATTTGATATTTTAATTACCGGAGTTATTATACTTTTTGTCATTGTCCTGCCTTTCCTAACCATTAGAGAGTACGGGACTAAAGCGATTATATTGAGTATCTTAATCCTGTTGCCTTCATCCCCGCTATGGTTTCGTTTCATTGTACGCAGGGTCAACAGTGTGGACGTACGGCATATGCTGGTAAAGACCAGACCCACCATCCGGTCGAAGGTAAGAAATATTTTCCTTGGATTCCTTGTCAATATCATGGTTTTTAATGTGATAGTTTTAAACACACTCATTGAAACCCATATGATCTTTATAATATATGGGGTGGCGATAGTTTTAGGAATTTCGATTGCCAGGATAATAAAAAGCTGGTACTATAAATATTTGGTACGCTTCGATTTTGCTCCCGGTATAGTAAGCTTGTTTTTTGTGCTTAATTTCTATTTTTCCTCCAACCCGCGGATCGAAACATACGAGTACAGCCTGGATTTTAATTCTTCACCTTTATACACAACTATAGAACTGGAAAACAATGCCTACATGGAATTTGCCAACATCCGATCATTCTTTTTCAAAGAAAAGTTAATAGGCAACAATGGCATTACCTATAAATTTGAAGAAGGCTTGTTCGGGATAAGGGTTGCCAGATCAATCGAAACACACCGGATTTATTCTCAATAACTTCTTAAATCCCGATTCTTATGAGTCCAATTCAACATTTATTCTTTAATTTTATGGATATGATTTATCATAACTAAAACCCATGAAACGATCATCCACTTTATAAATCATAAAGTATGCAAGGGAGAATAGCCTTCCGCAATACTGCCGAACGACCTGTCCTCAAGAATTTCGGGAGGCATTCCCGTACTTGATTCGGAATTATAAACATCCATGAAAGTTCCTGTCCGGCACCTACCTGGTTTGACACATTTTCTATAGACAAAAATTTTAAATAGATAAAAAATGTACTTATCTTCCAATGCCATCCGGACAAAGACAGTATGTTTGGAATAAAACCCGTCAAGATCGTGGAGTTCGCCACGGTCAGAGCTTCCTGTCTCGAACAAAGAGACAGGTGGATTGCAAAGGTAGTAAAACTTGGTTCACTGGTTAATTAAACACACATACAATCATGAAGTATACTATATTATTATTAATAATGATATGCCTTTGGGCATGCAGTGCCCCATTCGGAAAAAAAACTAAAATTATTCATGTGGAATCGTTCTCCTCAAAATATGTACCTGCCAGGAATATCGATATATGGATTCCGGCATCATATTCTGCAGATACAAAATACAATGTATTATACATGCATGATGGACAAATGCTTTTTGACAGCACAAACAGCTGGAACAAACAAGCATGGATGGTTGGCGAAACAATGGACAGGTTAATAAAAGAAAAAATAATACGGCCTACAATTGTCGTAGCCATATGGAATATTAATGAGCTCAGGACCATAGAGTACTTTCCGAACAAAGCATATCAACTCCTATCGGATAACATTAAAAATAATTTAGGTAAGAACCGATTAAAGAAGTCACCTGAATCAGATAATTATTTAAGGTTTATCACGCAGGAACTAAAACCCTATATCGATGACACCTACAGTACCTATGGGGATATGCAGCATACTTTTATTGCCGGTTCAAGTATGGGCGGTTTAATTTCGATGTATGCCATTTGCGAGTATCCTGAAATATTTGGCGGTGCGGCTTGCCTGTCGACACATTGGCCGGGAACATTCGAAAGCAACATGGAGATTCCTGCTGCATTTAGGGATTATCTGGAAAATAACCTACCCTCGGCCGATAATCATAAAATTTACTTCGACTATGGGACAGAAACTCTGGACAGCCTTTATAAACCTTATCAGATGATGGTAGATACCGTTATGATGAAAAAAGGCTTCACCCCGGACAACTGGATAACAAAAGTGTTTGCCGGAGATGCGCATGACGAAAGAAGTTGGGCCAAAAGATTACATATTCCATTAGAATTCCTGTTGAAATAAAATACGTAATAATGAAACAACTGTTTCTAATATTCGTATGAATTGTTCATGGAGTCTGGCAACCATTCAAACGGGGTGAATCCGAAAAACCTTAAGAGTAGGAAAATAAATAAACTAATTTAATCTATTATGGAAATGAGTGATTCTTCAGGAATGTATGCCGCTTTTGGTGCTCTTGGCATAGTGTACATGGCAATAATTATTTTATTAATCGCAGCATTATGGAAAGTTTTTACTAAAGCTGAAAAACCAGGTTGGGCTGCAATCATTCCAATTTATAATACAATTGTAATGCTGGAAATTGTAAAAAAACCAATTTGGTGGATTATTTTACTGATAATACCTATTGTTAACATAGTATTCGGAATTATTGTTATCAATCAACTATCAAAAAGTTTTGGAAAAGGTGCAGGTTACACACTTGGTTTAATATTCCTTCCATTTATATTTTATCCTGTGTTAGGGTTTGGAGATGCCAAGTATCAAGGTTAGGCAACTATAATAAAACATCAAAGCCGGGCTTTCGAGTCCGGCTTTGATGTTTTAAACTTTTAACTTTCAACTAGGTACTATTTACTTTCCACCCACTTGCGTGCATTAATAAACGCTTCTATCCATGGAGAAACCTCATCCTTCTTTCTGTTTTCAGGATAGTGGGCCCATTGCCAAGGGAAGATGGCCCTTTCCAGATGGGGCATCATCGCCAAATGACGACCATCGTTGGAACAGATAGCAGCAGCACTGAAATCACTTCCATTAGGATTAGCAGGATACGCTTCGTAAGAATATTTACCTGGAATATTGTATTGGTCTTCGGCATATGGCATGCTGAACTTACCTTCTCCGTGTGCAACCCACACTCCAAGTCTATTTCCTGCCAGCGATTTTAACATAACCGAGTTGTTCTCGGCAATATTCATGTTTACAAAATTAGACTCGAACTTATGAGATTCATTGTGGAGCATTTTAGGCTTTTCTTCATGATCCGGATAAACCAAACCAAGCTCAACCATTAACTGGCATCCATTACAAACGCCCAAACTCAATGTATCATTGCGCTGATAGAAAGCATCCAATGCAGCTTTTGCTTTTTCGTTATACAGGAAAGCACCGGCCCATCCTTTGGCAGAACCCAATACATCTGAATTAGAAAATCCACCAACAAATACAATGAAGTTCACATCTTCCAATGTCTCTCTTCCTGTGATAAGATCGGTCATATGAACATCTTTCACATCGAAACCTGCCAGATACATAGCGTAAGCCATCTCTCGATCGCCGTTCACCCCTTTTTCCCGAATAATGGCAGCTTTAATTCCTGATTTCTTGTTACGGTTTAAAGCCAGTCCGTAATCTGCCAGCCTGCCATTAAAGTCCATATTAAATTTGTACTCCAATGGTTGCTTTTTATAATTATCGAAGCGCTCTTTGGCCAACTTATCTCCACTTTGTTTTCGGTCCAACAAGTAGGAAGTCTTGTACCAGGTATCACGCATTTCGTTAATATCGAATTTGAGTTCTTTACCAGACTTATTAATCTTTAGGAATCTCTCCTCCATTGGCGAACCGATAACCAGGTAACCTAATTCTTTTTCATCAAGCATTGACGTTACTTGGGCAACCTCTTTCACCTGGATCAATACACCCGGATTTTCAGCAAATAGAATTTTCACCAAGTCAGTTTCTTCGATGCCAGACAGATCAACATCGATACCAAAACTGTTGTTGGCAAAACACATTTCCAACAAGGCAGTAACCATTCCTCCTGCGGAAATATCATGACCGGCTAAAATTAATCCTTCATTAACCAAGGCCTGTATAGTATTTATTCCCAATTTAAAATAATCGGTATCAACAACAGTAGGTGCTTCTGCCCCCAGTTTGTTCACCACCTGCGCAAAAGAGCTACCTCCCAGTTTGTGACTATCAAAAGAAAAATCGATATAAATTAAAGAAGAGTCGGTATCCTTCACCAAAACCGGTTCCACAATCTTTTTTACATCACTCACCTCAGCAGCAGCCGAAATTATTACCGTACCCGGAGAGTAAACGACCTCACCATCTTTGTATTTTTGTGTCATGGAAAGCGAATCCTTGCCGGTTGGGATATTGATACCCAAATCAGTGGCAAAATCACTAACCGCCTCAACCGCTTTATACAAACGAGCATCTTCACCTTTGTTTTTACAGGGCCACATCCAGTTGGCACTTAACGAAACCCCTTTGATGCCATGTGTAAACGGCGCCCACACCAAGTTAGTTAATGATTCAGCTATGGCAATTTTGGAACCGGCAGCCGGGTCAATCATAGCAACTGCCGGGGCATGTCCTACTGAAGTTGCCATACCTGCAGTCCCGGTATAATCGATGGCAGTTGCCCCCAGGTTATTCAACGGAATCTGCACTTCACCTGCACATTGCTGTTTGGCTACTTTCCCGGTAACTGAGCGGTCTACCTTGTTGGTTAACCAGTCCTTACTTGCTACCGCCTCTAACTGTAACACATTTTTTAAGTATTCTTCAATTCTGGAGTCATCGTATGCTACCGGTTCGAATGTCTCTTCCACGGTAACATCTTTCATTATAGTTTTAGGTGGATTCCCGAACATATCGGACAACTGCCAGTTGATAGGTGTATTTCCTTTGTTATCTTTAAAAACAAAACTCATATCTCCAGTGGTTTCACCCACCACGTACATTGGCGAACGCTCACGGTCGGCCACTTTCTTCAACCGGTCGATATCTTTTTCATGTATTACAAGTCCCATTCGCTCCTGCGACTCGTTTCCTGCAATTTCTTTGGCAGATAATGTTGGGTCACCTACAGGCAGTTTATCCAGATGGATGGTACCTCCCGTTTCTTCCACCAACTCCGAAAGACAGTTTAAGTGACCACCGGCTCCATGGTCGTGAATCAACACGATCGGATTTTCTTCGCCTTCAGCCATGGCGCGAATGGCATTCATGGCACGCTTTTGCATCTCAGGATTAGAACGCTGAACCGCGTTTAGTTCAATATGATTATCGAATTCTCCCGTGGCAACCGAAGAAACAGCACCACCTCCCATTCCAATTCTATAATTATCTCCTCCAAGGACAACTACCTTGTCTCCTTTCTTTGGAGTATCTTTGATAGCATCCGATTTTTTGGCAAAACCAATACCTCCCGCCATCATAATCACCTTATCAAAAGCAAATTTCTTGTGGTTTTCGAAATGCTCAAAAGTAAGCACCGAACCACAAATCATGGGCTGACCAAATTTATTGCCAAAGTCACTGGCTCCGTTTGAAGCTTTAATTAATATTTGTTCCGGCGTCTGGTATAACCACGGGCGTGCCTCGGTAGCCTTTTCCCAGGCCCTTCCTTCCACCGAACGGGAATATGAAGTCATGTAAACGGCTGTTCCGGCCAATGGCAAAGAAGCTTTACCTCCCCCCAGCCGGTCACGGATCTCGCCACCTGAACCGGTAGCAGCTCCGTTAAAAGGCTCAACTGTGGTTGGGAAATTATGTGTTTCCGCTTTCAGCGACAATACGGTATCAATCTCTTTGGTCTCAAAAAAGTCCGGTTTATCATGGCTTACCGGTGCAAATTGCACCGCTTTGGGCCCTTCAACAAAGGCCACGTTATCTTTATATGCCGAAACCAGATAATTATGATTTTCCTTTGAAGTACGCTTGATCAATTGAAATAAAGAACTTTCTTTTTCTTCTCCATCGATAATAAAGGTACCGTTGAATATTTTATGACGACAATGCTCCGAATTTACCTGAGAGAAACCAAACACCTCGCTGTCGGTTAATTTTCTTCCCAGCTTTTTTGCCAAACCATCCAAATAATCCACCTCATCGTCGCTTAAGGCGAGTCCCTCTTTTTTATTGTACGCCGCTACATCATCAATCTCCACAATTGGGTCAGGTTTTTTGTCGATAGTAAAAATATCTTGTCCTAATCCGGTATACAGCACTTGTAACATTGGGTCGTACTCGGCATTTTCATCGGCAACGCCAAAAAACTCTTCCATACGGGTGATTCCGTGCAATCCCATATTTTGGGTAATTTCAACGGCGTTTGTGCTCCAGGGCGTAATCATCTCTTTACGGGGGCCAACAAAAAAGCCACCTAGCTCTGTTTCATCCGTTTTGGTGGCGCCGCCAAATAGCCATTCCAGCTTTTTTATATCTTCTGCCGCAAAATGTTTTTCGCAGCCCACTGCTAAAATCTGTTCCGATTTACCTTTAAAGAAAAGGACCATGAATTTTCCTGTTTTATGAGATTATTCTAATAAACCGCAAAAATACAACAAACCGACCAAATTACGTAATCCTGCCTCATTGTTTTTTAAGCAGTTATTAACAAAAAACAAACATGGAGACACAGGGGCACAGAGGAATTTTTAATTAGTTGCAGCAAACATACTACCGCAACTGGGGTCGATCCCCATATTGCGTACCTTCTGTTTTAAACGCTCGATGCCGCTAGCATCTTATTACCATGACGCATGGGTTTTAAATCATATCGTTCCTATTTGCTATTTTCATCCCCGGAGAACAGTATTATTTTTTGCAGATTAGTTACTATACACTTCTGCCACCCATGGTGTCACGTTTATAGAAAAACACACCCATAACATACACCAACACCAGCGGTGTTGTCCGTTTATAGAAACCGAAGCATCCACACACCGACCACAGAGAGGTCGAACATCCTATCTTTAAAACGTCTATGCGATCCACGTTAGGGTTAATGCACTTTGCAGAAACTGGAGCGTTCTACTTTACAAGTCACAAAACACTTCCCACTTCCTTCTTTACCCTTTTTTCCTTACTTTCGCCGGCGATATGAACAGGACAATTGATTTAACAAGCGGCCCTATTTTCAAGCAATTGCTCAAGCTGGCAATTCCCATTATCGGCACATCGCTCATGCAAATGGCTTATAACCTGACCGACATGATTTGGCTGGGCCAAGTGGGAAGTAATGCTGTGGCATCTGTAGGAGCTGCCGGTTTTTTCGTGTGGTTAGGAATTTCTGTGTTACTCATCACCCGAATAGGCGCCGAGATTGGCGTATCGCAAGCCCTGGGAAGAAAAGAAAAAGAAGAAGCCGCCCGCTACGCAAGGCATTCCCTATTTTGGGCATTGGTACTTTCTGCTTTCATATCCATGGTCGTACTTGTTTTTACACCGCAGTTAATTGGTGTTTTTCGATTGTCGGAAGGGGTCGTTGAAAACGGAGCAATAGGATATCTGCGAATTGTAGCTATGGGTTTTATTTTTACGTTTATGAACCCTACTTTTCAGGGTATTTATAATGGTGCAGGCAACAGCAAACTACCTTTTTATTATCTGCTTGTTGGCTTAGGTTTAAACATGGTTTTAGATCCCCTTCTTATCTTTGGCCTTGGCCCTGTTCCTTCGCTAGGAGTAAAAGGTGCCGCCATAGCTACGGTAACTGCACAAGCGGTGGTTTATATTATTTTTGTCATTCGCTTTGTCTGGAAAAAGGAAATCATGAATCCGGAATTCAAACAATTTAAATTATGCAAAGACATTACAAAGAATGTTTTCAGACTGGGTTCACCGGTTGCTATGGAAAGCAGCCTGTTTGCCATTTTTGCATTGATACTGGCCCGAATGATAACCAAGTGGGGAGATATGCCCATTGCGGTTCAAAGTGTGGGCGCCCAAATTGAGGCCTTATCCTGGATGACTTCTTCGGGCTTTGCAACTGCTTTGAGTAGTTTTACCGGACAAAACTTTGGAGCTGGAAACTGGGACAGGATCAAAAAAGGTTATTTCACCACTTTGGGCGTTGGTATATTTTTAGGATTAACAGTAACGATGTCGTTCTTTGTATTTGGCAAGCAGATCTTCTCATTGTTTTTAAGAGAATCTGAGCCCTTACAAATGGGCATCATCTATTTAAAAATATTGGCCGTTTCGCAAACGTTTATGATTATTGAAATTGTTACACGAGGAGCATTCAATGGTATTGGCCGAACAGTCCCACCTTCCATTGTTGGCATCGTATTTACAGGCGCTCGGGTACCGGCAGGCTACATATTGTCCTCCTCAAAATTACTGGGCATGTTTGGCATTTGGTGGGCCATCAGCCTTTCAAGCGTGGTCAAAGGATTCGTATCAATGGGCTGGTACCTGACCGTTTTAAACAGAAAATCCGGCAAATCCAGAAAGAATATTCTTATCAGCCTAATTCCAAACAGGTTAAGGCAACAGATTTTCGTGGACAAAGAGTAGTCACTGTTTAAACAAAAGGCAGATAAAAGTATTCAGTAATGATAAACCTAGTAGCGAGGATGACGCGCACGGAGAATTAAGATTTGAGTAAAACACGATAGCATTATTCACCATTTTATTCTTTCTAAAATACAGTGCAACTGAAAATCATCATTCCTTAACGTCATCTATGATGGATTCAAACACCAATCCTCCTTTAAACATTGCTTTTAGAACAGGTTGCGTTCTTTGACCTAATTCTGTCAAATAATACTCTACCCTGGGCGGTACTTCGGGGAACACTGTGCGCCCGATTAAACCGTCATCTTCCAGTTCCCTTAGTTGCTTTGTAAGCATTCGCTCGCTGATGTCCGGTAACAGCTTAACCAATTCATGGTATCTTTTACTTCCCTGAAAAAGATGTAAAACAATAGTTCCTTTACGTTTTCCCTTGATAACATTGATGAATGTATCAATAGGGCAATAACTTTTTTCCATATTTTTTCTCCTGGCTTGCCTTATTCCACTCAATATGGAACAAAATGTTCGTTAGCAACATATTTGTAAGCTCTTGTTTTACAGCTCTTTTATAACGTACTTTGTACAAAAGTATTCAAAAAATAATAAATAAGCAATGAAAAATAGCGATACAACATTCAAGGCATTTCGCGTAGAAGAGGAAAACGGCAATTACATCACTTCTATTAAAGACATGCCATTTGATATTTTAGAAAAGGGTGAAGTTCTTATTAAAGTAGAATACAGCTCCTTAAATTACAAGGATGCTTTATCAAGCATTGGTAACAAAGGCGTAACCAGAAAGTATCCTCACACTCCGGGCATTGATGCTGCCGGAGTCGTCGAAAAAAGTAATAGTGAATTGTATAAAGCAGGTGATTCGGTTATAGCAACCAGTTATGAACTTGGCATGAACCATCCTGGTGGATTTGCCGAATATATTAAAGTGCCGGATTCGTGGATTGTTGCTATGCCCCAAAACATGAATGCCCGCCAGGCAATGACGTATGGCACAGCTGGTTTCACAGCAGCACTATCCGTATTTCGACTGTTAAACAATGGGCAAAAACCAGAAATGGGACCTGTTGCTGTGACAGGTGCTTTAGGCGGTGTTGGAAACATTGCCTGCCAGATTCTGAATAAAATAGGTTTTGAGGTTATTGCAGCTAATTACGAATTGGCTCCCGAAGCAGAAATTCAGAAGATTGGTGCCAAATCACAAATCGATCGCAGTGTTTCTGATGACAAATCGGGCCGACCAATGTTAAAAACCCAATGGGCCGGAGCCGTTGATGTGGTCGGAGGAAATACGCTTACAACCATGCTAAAAGGCTGCATGCCTCTAGGTAACGTCACTACATGTGGAAATATTGGTTCCGGTGAGCTTGAAATGACAGTGTATCCTTTTATTTTGAGAGGAGTAAGTCTTTTAGGTATCGATTCTCAAAACTGCCCGATGGAGATTCGTCAGGAAATCTGGAATCTATTAGCCGGGGATTGGTCTATTGATTTTGACCCGGGTTTAATCAGAGAATCTTCGCTGGAATCTCTTAGAACCCACATTGATCTGATGCTCGACAAGAAAAGCAAAGGACGTGTTGTAGTAAAAATATAACCAGTCAGCGGTCGGCAATTCTCTGTCAGCGGCCAGCAACACAGGGCTGCCGACTTATGACTGCCGACTACTTTTTCCTCCCCACAAACCTGATTACTGCACCCATGCCTACATGATACTCACCTTCGTTTAAAGCAACCTGCTCTTCCTTAAGATCAATAATTTCATAATTATTGAAGTCCTTCTTGATTTCATCCAGCGAGAAAAGCATGGCTGGATTAGGGGGTCCCATGGGTTTTTCGTTGCTTTTACTTACTTCAGGATGAGATTTACTGAACCCCTCTAAAATAACGATACCACCACTTTTCAAATATTGATCCAACTGTTTATGGTACATCGATTTCTTATCCGGCGGAAAGTGTGCATACACCAAACCAATGGCATCAAAAGTGCCTTTCCGAAAACTGATTTCACTACACTCTGCTATCTGGTATTGGATATTGACCTGATGTGTTTCCGCCAGCTTTTGCGCTTTCGATTTCCCCTCCCGGCTTAAATCAAAAGCATGCACGTCCCAACCCATCCGGGCTGCGTAGACGGCATTACGTCCTTCGCCTTCGGCAGGTAATAAAATGCTTCCAGATTTTATTTTAGCTAGTTGCTCTGCAAAAAAATCATTCGGCTCCGTTCCATAGGCATAATCTTCGGCACTATACCTTTTATCCCACATTTCTTTCATATTCTTTTCTGTTTATCACTTAACTGATATTGTCCAGTTTTTTCCGGCTAAAGTATGAGGTGGCTAACAACAGTAATGCAACCAGTGCAGGAATAAACTTTCCATCATCCGTCATATAATGCGCAAAAAACGCCAAAACAAAGTCAAAGAAAAACCCGGCATAAGCCCATTCCTTAACATTATTCCTTCTGCAAAACCAAATGGCCAACAATCCTAATATTTTAGCTATTGCCAATGGGTAGATGATATAAGAAGGGTACCCAAACCCTTCGAAAGTCTGAACCATATCGGCATGCTTTATAAAATACATGGAAGCCGACATCAGCATCATCACCGTCAACAACCCGGTACTTATCCAATTAACAATTTTAAGTTTCTTCATATCATCCCATATTTTATAGTTTCAAAGTTTATAACAACATTAAGAAAGAATCGTTATAAATAAAACTGTTTTCTTTTTTTACTTCCTACCATTATCTGTCTTTTAGAAGGACAATATAACAAAGGTAATCTTACTTCAATTAAAGAATTACCTCAATGTTCGGTTACTCACCCGTTATTTACCCAATTCATTTTTAAAGATCTTCAACTTCTGTTCCAGTTCCTGTTTTTTTTGAGGATCTTTAATTCCTTCGTCCGAAAAATTCTCAAAAAACAATGGCAATGTATAGTCAGCAACGACCTTACCTCCATGGAAAGGCATTAATTTTTTCATTATTTCCAATACATTTTCACCTCCCCTTTCTCCCGGCGACGTGGCCATTAATAGCATTGGTTTGTTTCGCCATAACTTCTTATTGATCCTGGAAACCCAATCCAGCAAGTTTTTATATGCTACCGTAGGCAAACCATTATTTTCTGCCAAGGACAACACAATACCATCAGCTTCTTTTATTAGGTTATCAAATCTAAAGGCATTATCCGGTATTCCTTTTTCTTCTTGCAAATCGACACTATAAACCGGTAAATTAAAGTCATTTAAGTCTGCCACAACCATTTGAGTATTCTCAACAAGACTGGCTGCATAAACTGCCAATTGTTTATTAATGGATTTTAAACTGTTACTACCCCCAAGCGTAAGCAATATCTTCATTTTATTCATGTTTATTATTTTAAGTTAATAACAACGCAAACAAAGAATCGTTTTAAAAAATCTTTAACGAGTTCTAGAAAACACAATTCTTATGGCAATACCTACACCCTCACATAGACTTGTGAATAAAATTCGTTTTAATCTGTGTGATCTGAGGACAAAAAAAGGCAAAAAAAAGAGGTTACCTACCACAGTAACCTCTTTTACTCTAAAACCAAAAAACTACCTGTGCTTATAATGAACCTTAGAAAGGTCTCGAAGCCTTTGTGCACTAGTTTCGGCAGTAATGTCACGCTGGGGCGTGCCCAACATTTCATATCCTACCATAAACTTCTTCACTGTTGCCGAACGCAACAATGGTGGATAAAAACTCATATGCAAGTGCCACTCCGGATGCTCTTCGCCATCGGTTGGGGCCTGGTGGATACCAGCCGAATAAGGAAAGGATACCTCAAAAAGGTTATCATACATTACGGTTAACTCTTTGTATGCAGCTGCAAATGATTCTTTTTCTTCTTCGGTAAGTTCCGTTAAGTTCGAAACATGACGTTTGCTCACAATCATCGCTTCAAATGGCCATACCGCCCAATAAGGAACCAAACCTACAAAATGATCGTTTTCGAAAAGAATACGCTCTTTCTTCTCGAACTCGGCAGCTATATAGTCAGCCAGCAAACTCTTTCCGTTCTTTTCGTAGTACTCCTTCATTTTCGCCTGCTTTTTAGCTGGCTCATTAGGTACAGTACTGTTCGACCATATTTGTCCGTGCGGGTGCGGGTTACTACATCCCATCACACTTCCTTTATTTTCAAATATCTGAACGTAGTTTACAAAATCATTTTCTCCAATCGACTTATATTCCGAAGTCCATAAATCAACCACTTTTTTGATTTCAGAAACTTCCATTTCCGGAACCGTTAAATCGTGACGAGGAGAAAAACAGATTACCTTACAAATGCCGCTTTCGCTTTTTGCCTGAAACAATCCTTCATCAACTCCACCTCCCGGAGTATCGCTTAACAAAGCTGAAAAATCGTTTACAAATACGTAAGGTTCGGTGTACTTGGGATTCATATGACCACCAATACGTTCATTGCCCGGACATAAATAGCACTTAGGGTCGTACTCAGGTCTCTTTTCCTCTGATACTTTTTCAACCTGCCCTTGCCAGGGTCGTTTGGCCCTATGTGGAGATACCAAGACCCACTCTCCAGTTAATACATTCAATCTTTTGTGAGGATGATCCTCCATGTTAAATTGTGCCATTCTATTTTTTTTAGTTACAATGGTTTATAATCTTGAAACTAGAAATCTTATCTTTGAACTAACCTACTCAACTGGTAGGTACCGGTAGGTACTGATACGCAAATTTACAATTTATTTTTATTTTGCAAATAAAAAAAGAACTTTTTTTAAACTCATTAAAAACTACAAACCCTAATTAACACGGTCTGATACTGATACATACAAGTATTCACAAAGAGTTCCGCTGGGTAAATCTGGATATATTTTTCATTTCACCTGTTTTTTTGTTCTCCACAAAATCGGCTAAAGTTCTCCCCATTTGCTTAAAATCGGTTGAAATAGTTGAAATACCATTGGCTACCACTTCTTTTAAAGCAGATTCGTTGATCGAAATTACGCCAACGTCTTCACCCAACTTCCACCCCTTTTCCCAACAACGTTTTACAAGGTTAATCAGATTTCTGTCAGAAGGCAATATATATACCTCGCCTTTTTTGATCGGTCGGTCTTTAATCTGTTCGTATACATCGTATTTGAGTTTTCTATCCTTACAAAAACGTTTAAAACCAGTCAAAAAACCTTCAGGTTCTTTGCCGCCGGGGTAGGCCAAAATTATTTTTTCATATTTCTTCAATAAATCATATCCAGCGCTCAAACCACTATACATATCTTCATCAAACGACTGATAAATTACCGGGTATCCGCTCAATTCATCGATCTTTCTATCGAGTATATACACCTTATCTTTGGGCAACAGTTGAATCAACGGCAATATGTCCGTCAGGTTAGCGGGCATAATTACATAGGCAGAATACTTCCCCACCCTTTCCTTAATTAAGGAAGAAAACACGTTAATATCGAAATGGTGGAAATAGATATCCACCTGTGTATCATCCGAAACACTGTCAAGAAAAGCATTATAGAGTTCCTCCTTAAAGCTATTCAGCTCATCAAAAAGCAACAAAACGCGTTTTTCGATTCCAATATTATCACTCTCCACAAAATATCCTTTGCCCGGCACTGCTCCCAGTATTCCTCGTGCCTTCAATTCGCTAAAGGCAAGCATAACTGTATCTCTGGAAAGGTTATATTCGTTGGCTATTTCGTTGATAGAAGGAACTTTGTCGCCTTTTTTTATAACCCCGTCCGCAATTGAATTTATAACGGACTGTATTATTTGGCGGTACTTTGCCTGTGTATGTGCAGCTGATATTTTAATGATTTTCTTTACCATAAACCTAATTTTACCTACTAGTGTCTACCAGTATGCAAAAATAAATATTTTAATATCAACTGCAAATTGGGTTGACCTGGTCACTCCTAACAAGAGAAGTAACAGATGCCTTTGTTTCGCATACAAATAGGATAGTGTGGACGAAGTTATTGAGTAATATATTTTAAATAGCTTTACCTTTTTGGGCAGCCATAATTACTGTATAAAAACAAATACCTAGTTCAGCTTTTCCAGAGCCACCTTAATCCTTTTCATGGCCTCTACCAATTGCTCATCAGATGTGGCATATGAAAACCGCAAGCATTTCGGACTTCCGAACGCTTCTCCCGATACGGTTGCAACATGCGCTTTTTCCAAAAGGTACATCGCCAGGTCGGTCGAATTATTAATGGTATAACCATCTGCTGATTTCCCGAAGTAGTTGTCCACTTCCGGAAACAGGTAAAATGCACCTTGCGGAACGTTCACTTTCATCCCTTTTATTTCCCTGGCCATTTTCACTACCAAATCTCTTCTGCGCAAAAACACTTCTTTCATTTCCAATGAAGGAACTTGGGTTTGGGTTAAAGCAGCCGCAGATGCAACCTGCGAAACCGCACAGGCTCCGGAAGTATATTGTCCTTGCAACTTGATGCAGGCATCAGCAATCCACTGTGGTGCGGCAATATAACCTATCCTCCACCCCGTCATCGCGTATCCTTTTGAAACTCCATTGACGATTACTACACGATCCTTTATTTCTTCGAACTGTGCGATACTCTCGTGTTTGCCCTCAAAGGTGATTAGCTCATATATTTCGTCAGATATCACAACCACGTGCGGATGTTTCGCAAATACATCAGCCAATGCCCTTAACTCATCTTTTGTATATAAACTACCCGTTGGGTTAGATGGTGAACTAAATAAAAACACCTTAGTACGAGGTGTGATAGCAGCCTCCAACTGTGCCGGGGTAATCTTAAAGTCCTGATCTAACCCAGCTTCAATAATTACATTTGAGGCTTGGGCCAGATTCACAATCTCGATATAACTCACCCAGTACGGAGCAGGAATAATTACTTCGTCGCCCGGGCCAACCAAACTCAGAATAATATTTGCGATGGATTGTTTAGCCCCGTTAGACACTACCACCTGTGATGGTTTAAAAAACAGGTCGTTATCCCGTTTAAACTTGGTACAAACCGCCTCCCGAATAGCTGGCAGTCCGGGAACCGGTGTATATTTCGAAAAGTTATCGTCAATGGCTTTTTTAGCTGCCTCTTTAATATGATCGGGGGTATTAAAATCGGGCTGACCGATGCTCAAATTAATCACATCATGCCCTTGCTCTTGCAACTCCCTACTTTTTTGAGACATGGCCAATGTGGCCGATTCGTTTACGTTTGCTAATCTTTCGGAAATATTCATAATAAGTAGTTTATTCTACAATAAAATAATCGATTCACGCTCTGTAAACCTAACCCTTTTAGGATGCTTAGGCCTGAAGAGCTTTATTCATAACATAAATTAAAAAGAAGACAAAGATAAAAAATCACAAAATAGTCAACTTAAAAAAACATTCGGCGAACTATCATCAGTAACGGTTGCAAATCAACGCAATTACCATTATTTTCACCGAATATTAATACTAATTCTGCAAAAGTAACATTTTTCGAGATTATGGAAGTCTTTCTTGAACTATTGAGATATACAGTACCCAGCATAGTGGCATTTATTTTTACTTTACTATTGGTGAGATGGTTTTTAAAAAGTGAAAACGACAGAAGAAAACAAGAATTGTTGATCGGTCAAAACAAGGATGCGCTGCCCTTAAGAATAGCGGCCTATGAAAGACTCACCTTATTTTTGGAAAG
Source organism: Saccharicrinis sp. GN24d3 (assembly GCF_052400645.1). Classification (NCBI taxonomy): domain Bacteria; kingdom Pseudomonadati; phylum Bacteroidota; class Bacteroidia; order Marinilabiliales; family Marinilabiliaceae; genus Saccharicrinis; species Saccharicrinis sp. GN24d3. The sequence goes on along the minus strand of NZ_JBQTGI010000011.1, from coordinate 43,747 downwards.
AATAAGTGCGGAATCAATCGTTATACGGGAGCAGCCACATGCGGCAACCGCTAAAGAACTACAAGCTAATCTATTAGCTGCCATTAGAACGGAATACGAACACAATATGGCCATGCAAGTACACCTGCCGCCTGCTACCTGGTTATTGGTTCGCAATGCGAAAGAAGAGATGATTCGTACGGTAAATATTTCCGCAAACATGGTAAATCCGGCCCATGCCTCAATGGCTCTGGGTAAAACAATATTGGAACAGTACCCCAACGCTGCTGCTTACCACGTTAAAAAAGCATTGGATAACTTAAAACTTGATGTACAGTCCTTTTATAATTTTTAATCCTGTTGACCATTTTTAAAAAGTAATTTACGTGGATAAAAACAACCATAACACCCAATACACACAACCACAACCTGTTTCGGATGCCCTTCCCGACTTCCGTAAGATTGTTCAGTTAGCTAAAAAAAATTGGTACCTTATGCTGATATCGTTTCCTCTTTTTGTTGGCTTAACACATCTGTATCACCGATACACCCCGGTTATTTACAAAGGTTCGGTTACTGTTATGATGAAAAGTGACGAACAAAGAACTGTATCTGGTGCCGGTATCATCGAAGGATTTGGCCTTTCGCCGGAAACCAAAAGCATCGAAAACCAAACCATCATATTAAGGTCCAAAAAAATAGTCAAACGGGTTATTGATAAATTAGATTTTGGAATAGAAATTCATAGTGATGGATTATTTAAAGACGTTGACATGTATCACAAGAGTCCATACACTATTGTCATGGACTCATCGCACGTGCAACTTTTAAATACCCCTATCTATATTGAGCCGGTTAGCGCTTCGCAAGTAAAAATTAAGATCAAAACCGAAAATGCAGGGCTGCACTCCTATATAGATGAAAAAAACCATGGTGGTTCGGGAGGCATAAACTTCGATAAAACCATTAACCTTGGTGATGAGATAAATACTTCATTCTGCAAGTTCAAAATAAATTGTAAGGCAGGAGCAACTATTGATGTAGGCTATTATTTCTATTTTCGTTCTAATGATTGGCTCGCATCCAACTATCGAAATCGCATTTCAGTAAGTCCGTATATGGATGGCAGCTCGATTATATACATCTCGGCCACAGGCACTAACACCTTGAAAATAAACGCTTTTTTAAGCGCTTTGAGCGATGTATATTTAGAGCAAAGTCTGGAACGCAAAAACGAAATTGCCGAACGAACCCTTGCTTTTATCAAAACACAATTAATACAGGTGTCCGACACGCTGCGAGAAACACAACGGAAAATGATGGAGTTCAGGCGCCAACATGTTTTCAATGCCCCTACCGAATTATCGGAACGACTGGCGGACCAGTATTTTGAATACGAAAAAGAAATTAGCATGCTGGAAGTAAGCGAGAACTACTACAATCAGTTAAGCCAACATTTGGTTAACGCGCCGTTGAGCGATGACTATCTGTTACCCGCTTTTTCGCTGGATGCCAACAGCTTTATCACTTCTTTTGTTACTGATCTGTTGTCGCTGCATAACGAACGATCATTGATCGAATCGCAAACGAATGAGGACAATCCCATTTTAACCGAATTAGATCGGAAAATTGAGGTTAGCAAGGAAAACCTGTTGGTTGCACTCCGTAAAATTTTAAAAAACCTGGGCATCAAAAAAGAAAAGCTGGTTGCGCAAATGAACAAAGCTGCCGCTAAAATGAACCATCTGCCCGAAACGGAACGTCAGTATCTGGATATTGAAAGGGAATATAACCTTAACGATGCCATTTATACCTTTTTGTTACAGAAGCAATCCGAAACTCAAATCACAAAAGCATCAAACACGCCCGATAACGAAATATTGGATGATGCCGGTATTACAGGCATTGTATCGCCCAATAAATCTAAGAATAACAGGCAGGCTTTATTTCTGGCCTTCTTATTTCCGGTGGTGATTATTGTATTAAAAGAATATCTGAACAATAAGATCAGAGACAAAAATGACTTGACTTCATTGGCGCCCCAATCTACCGTATTAGGCTATATTCCCGAGTACAAAGGGACCAACCATATCGTGATAGCGTCAGAACCCCTTTCAAGTATTTCCGAGTCGTTTAGAGCACTAAGAACCAAACTAAAATACTTGACCACAAACGAGGAAAAACTGGTTTTAAGCGTTACCTCAACCGGTATGGGCGAAGGCAAAACCTTTTGCGCACTTAATCTGGCCTCTGTTTTTGCCATATCCGGCAAAAAGACGGTCTTGCTTGGCTTTGACCTAAGAAAACCCAGACTTACCGAAATATTTGACCATCATAAACATACAGGGCTATCCAATTACCTTATAGGGCGTGCAACCCTTGAGGAAATAAAATTTCAAGGACCTATTGACAACTTAACCATTATACCATCCGGAGCCATACCTCCAAACCCATCAGAACTTATATCGAGCGACAACACGGAAAAACTTTTCCGAGAACTCAAAGATGAGTTTGACGTGGTTGTGGTCGACTCTCCACCAATTGGTGTTGTGGCAGACGCCCGATTATTAATGGAACACAGCAACTGTCATTTGTTTGTGGTAAGAGCCAACAAAACAATTAAGGAACATTTTAAACACACCTACCAGAATCTTTTGGAAGAAAAAGTATTTCCTTTGGGTATCATTTTTAACGATATTTCAAGCAATGGAGGAGGATACGGCTATTATTCCAAAAGATATTATACCGACTCAAATAAGTCATAATTTACCATGATAATACAAGAACATTTTCCCCTTAAAAAACACAATACTTTTCACTTTGATATATGTGCCGATTATTTTTCGGCACCACAAAACGAAGAGGAAATAATTGAGGTTTTAAGCAATGTTAGATTCAAGGCCCTCCCTCTTTTTGTATTAGGAGCCGGCAGCAACGTGCTTTTCAAGTCAGATTTCAAAGGACTGGTTGTTAAACCGAATATTCAGGTGATCAATATCATAGACGAAAACACACATAGCATTTGGGTGGAGGCTGGTGCAGGTGTCGATTGGGACAGTTTTGTGGCATGGAGTGTTGAAAAAGGATACTTTGGCATTGAAAATCTATCCCTGATACCGGGCAACGTTGGGGCTAGCCCGGTGCAAAACATTGGTGCCTATGGTGTGGAAATAATGGATGTGATTACCCAGGTAAATGGTATATACCTGGACACACTGGAACCATTCAGCTTTAAAAATAGAGAATGTAAATTTTCATACAGAAACAGTATTTTTAAAAATACCTTAAAAGGAAAAACCATCATTACATCGGTTCAATTTTTATTGCACAAGCAAGGTGAATTAAAAACCGATTATCGTGGTGTAAAAGAAGAGCTGGAAAAGCTGGGCGAAGTCAATCTATCTAATGTAAGAAAAGCGGTTATCAATATCAGGGAATCCAAACTACCCGACCCCGAAGCTACCGGAAATGCCGGAAGTTTCTTCAAAAACCCGGTGGTTGAAAAGCAAATCGCCGATAAGCTTCTTTCAGCTTATCCTAACGCTCCCTATTATAAGGTTGATGATCAATACACAAAAATTCCGGCTGGTTGGATGATTGAACAAAGTGGTTGGAAAGGCAAGGCAATGGGCAATGCAGCAGTTCACGACAAACAAGCCTTAGTGCTTATCAATAAAACCGGGGAAGCTAACGGCAATGAAATTCTTGCCCTCGCCGCTGAGATTCAGAAATCAGTAAAAGATAAATTTGGCATCGACATCGAAAAAGAAGTTAACGTGGTTTAGTCCATCATCCGAGATCTGACCATATGCATTATGCGTCTTATCAGGCTTAGTTTGATTTTCTTTCAGTCAACAAAAGTCCTTTACTCGAGAACCTCTCTGGACGAAATGGTTTTTAATAATGTTCAGATTTTGTTAATCGAATGGGCATTTAGATGAAGTCTGATGACAATGATGGGAATATTTTTGGCTGGCTATTCCTTCTTTACCCAATCAACCCCCTTCTTCAGCAAATCCATTGTTTGCTGTTCCGGTGAATTTACTTTAGGTAGATGACTATATTCCCATTGTGCCATAGGCGGCATGCTGACCAGGATGGATTCCGTGTTTCCTCCTGATTCTAAACCGAACTTGGTACCACGGTCGTATACGAGGTTATATTCCACATAGCGTCCTCTGCGCAAAGCTTGCCATTGTTTATTGGATTCGTCGAAAGGAGTATTGCGCTTTTTATCCATAATATCGCAATAAATCTGTGGGTAGGCTTTCGCCAGATCGACAGTAAAGCTCAAGAAGTTAGCCAGTCCATCAACTCCCCCAGGTTGAATACGGTCGAAAAAGATTCCCCCTATACCGCGCGTTTCGTTTCGGTGTCTGATAAAGAAATAATTATCCGCCCAGGCTTTATAGTCGGGATAATAGTTTTTTCCGTATTTATCGCAGATATCTTTTAAAGTATGATGAAACCACGCTGCTTCCGCTTTATCCACATAATGCGGCGTTAGATCAATACCTCCACCAAACCAGTACACACCATTATCCAGCTCAAAGTAGCGCACGTTCATATGGATGATAGGCACAAACGGGTTATAGGGATGAATAATGGAAGAGATGCCCGTTGCGGAATATCGATTGGCCTTCATACCTAAAATAGTTTTCATCCTATCGGTAAATTCCCCTTCCACATGCGAAAAATTAAGCCCGGCCTTTTCTATCACATTACCATCTTTCATCACGCAAGTCAAGCCCGAACCTATTTCTTTTGTCCATGGTATCTGTCGAAACACACCTTTGCCATCGCCCTCCTCCAGTTGGCGACACATTTGTTGCTGTAATGGTTTGTAAATGGATGCTATTCGCGAAGTATGTATCATGCGACAGGCGTTATTGAGATAGAAATTTGAGATATCAAATCTTTTTAAAGGTTTTGAACTTTAGAAAACGTATTGTAGCTAGGCGCTTTCTTCTGCTTTCTTCTTTTTGCGAACAAAACGCCCAAAACTCTTTTTCTGGAAATTATAGAAAAACCGAAACTGACCGAAAACAAACCCAAATACCAACAATAAGATTTGATAGGCCGGTAATATGGTCAAAATATACATGGGTATTTTAATCCACAGGGAGGTATCGGCATCAATCCCCAACAAATCGAAGATTATTTTTTTTACATATACCGCCGCACTTCCCGTCACCGAGAATACGATCAGGATAATGATGATCTGCCAGTTGGAGTGGATACCCCATCGTGTTTTTAGTTTTTCCAACATATGTTTATCCTCGAATAATTGTTAATAACAAACTACTTCGCCACACTGTTTTACCCGGGTTCTTCGTTTCTCGTGGACCCTACCTTTTCCAGTCGGTTTGTTTTATCCAATCGGCCAGGAACTTAGCGTTATCGTATGGGATATCAGGCAAAAAGCCGTGCCCCAGGTTGATAATCCAATCCCGGTTTTTGCTGCCAAAGTTGATATACCTGTTTAAAGTAGCTTCAATAGTGTTCTGATCGGCATACAGTAATCTTGGATCTATATTTCCTTGCAAGCCAATATTTTTATCTACCATCTTTCTGGCCACCTCTATGGGCGTTTGCCAATCGATGCTTAAATAGTCACACATATCAGGTGTTACCTCTGCGATCCCTGTTCCCAGATCTTTGGGAAAATAAATAAAAGGAATACCTTCCTCCCTAACCGCCGCCGCTATCTTTTTCACCGATGGAACAAACAGCTCCTTGTACAACTCAAATGGGAGCAGGCCGCCATGTGTTTCGAACAGCTGAAAAACCTTGATGCCCTGTTTTATCTGTCCTTTGGCATAGATGATGGACAACTCGGTGATGGCATCCACCAACTTTTTTACCGTCTCTTTATGCTGATAGATAAAGGTGGTGGCCAACGGAAAATCCTTGCTTCGACCAATTCCCTGCAGCATATAACAAAGCACGGTTAATGGCGCCCCGCAAAAACCGATCAATGGAATATGAGTGGGCTTTGTGGCTATGATTTGTTGGATGACCTCGTAAATATAATTGAGCTTATCCGGATCGGGATTTAAAGCTTCCACAGGGTTATCCCGTGCCACCAGCGGAACCTCAAATTCAGGGCCTCTATCGGTAAATTCCAGTCCCATTCCCATGGCGTAGGGGATCACCAAAATATCGGAGAACAAAATGGCGGCATCAACTCCCAAATCATCCACAGGCAGCAAGGTTACCTTGGCTCCCAGTTCAGGTTTTTGCATCATTTCCCAAAAAGAATGTTTCTCTTTGAGTTTCATGTAAGATGGCAAAACCCTGCCTGCCTGTCGCATAAACCAAAATGGCGGTCGTTCCGTTTGTTCTCCCGCAAGGGTTTTCAATAAAATCGAGTCGTTCATGTATTTAGGTTACTTGTCCCACAGTATTGCGGGAGTAGATAAGAGACTTTGAATCAAAGACTTTAAAACTTATTTCAACTGTTTTAAAGCTTCAAAGCTCTTATCAATAGTTGTCTGTAAATCTTCATTGGTGTGGGCTATGGATACGAAACCCGCTTCAAATTGGGATGGAGCCGCATAAATACCGCTTTCCAATCCAAGCCTAAAGTATTGGGCGAATAATTCCGTATCACACTTCATCACATCGGAGAAGTTGTTCACCTCGGCTTCATTTGTGAAAAACAATGTAAACATTGAACCCACCCTATTGATGACTCCGGGAAAATTTAAGTCATCCATATTCTTTTGAAGTCCATCTGCTAAAAAGGCAGCTTTTTCTTCCAGGCGATCATAAAAACCTTCTGTTTCGTTCAGAATTTTTAAGGTGGTTAATCCGGCTGCCATGGCCATTGGGTTTCCCGATAGGGTTCCTGCCTGATAAACAGGCCCATTGGGTGCCAGCATATCCATAATTTCCTTTTTACCCCCATAAGCACCAACGGGCAATCCTCCCCCGATAATCTTACCCAAGGTGGTTAAATCAGGAGTGATGCCCAATAGTTCCTGGGCACCACCTTTGGCCACCCTGAACCCCGTCATAACCTCATCGAATATTAACAAGGCACCATTATCAGTACAGGCTTTTCGAACACCTTTAATAAATTCATCACTGGGTTTGATGACGCCCATATTTCCCGTAACAGGCTCGATAATTACAGCGGCAATCCGGTCCTTATATTCAGAGAAAAGATGCAGGACGGAATCCAAATTATTATAACCGGCCGTCAGGGTATCGCTGGCAGTTCCCCTGGTTACTCCCGGCGAATTGGGTGTGCCCAGGGTTAACGCCCCTGAACCGGCTTTAATCAAAAAGCTGTCGCCATGCCCGTGATAACACCCTTCGAATTTGATGACCAAATCGCGTTGGGTATAACCACGTGCCAAACGAAGGGCGCTCATGGTGGCTTCGGTTCCCGAGTTTACCATTCGGACGCTTTCAATGGAAGGAACCATCGCACAAATCAGGTTTGCCATTTCGGTTTCCATTAGAGTAGGTGCCCCAAAACTGGTTCCGTTGATAGCTGTGTGATGCAAGGCATTCACCACATCGGCATGTGTGTGCCCCAGGATCATTGGTCCCCACGAGCCAACATAATCGATATACTCATTGTCATCAATATCTGTTATTCTTGCACCGATGGCTTTTTTTATAAATAGAGGATTACCTCCCACTGAATTAAAAGCTCTCACAGGTGAATTAACACCGCCCGGGATATGTTTTACCGCCTCCTGGTAAGCAGATTTGCTATTTTGTATATTCATGATAGATTTTTAGATAAAAGATAAACACAAAGTCTATTATCCTTTATCAAACTAACTTTATTAATTTTCAACGAACATTCACTTAGTATATTTAATACAGATCATGATACGTCGGTTTTATTCTTTTGATTTATTCTCAATTCTCTACCTTATTTTCTCAGTGTCCATCTCTATAATTTTTCAACAACATCCTGTGTATGATAGGATATAATGATATCAGAGCCAGCTCGTTTAATAGAGGTTAAAATCTCCAAGGTGATTCTATCCTCGTCTATCCAACCTTTTTCGGCAGCTGCTTTTACCATTGAAAACTCACCACTCACATTGTAAGCACATACCGGCATATTAAATTCAGTTTTCACCCGGTTGATAATGTCCAGGTAACTTAATGCAGGCTTTACCATTACAATATCCGCCCCCTCAATAATATCCTGTTCCACTTCGCGGACGGCCTCGTTGCTGTTCGCGGGATCCATCTGATAGGTGGCACGGTTTCCAAATTGTGGTGCACTCTCGGCCGCATCGCGAAACGGGCCATAAAAGGCAGAGGCATACTTGGCAGAATAAGCCATAATGGGCATGTTGGTAAATTTATTCTCGTCCAACGCCTGTCTTATAAAACCTACACGACCGTCCATCATATCGCTTGGAGCAATCATATCAACACCTGCATGCGCCAGCGAAACCGATTGTTTTCCCAATGTAATTAAGGTAGAATCGTTATCCACATCACCATCTATAATCGTTCCGCAATGGCCGTGTGTGGTATATTCACAGTTACAAACATCGGCAATCACAAAAAGTTCGGGCAATTCTTTTTTAATGGCTCTGGTGGCTTGTTGTACAATTCCATTTTCCTCGCAAGCCACCAAACCATGTTCGTCCTTATGTTCCGGAATTCCAAACAGCAAGACCGATTGCACACCCTTACCGTAAAGCTCCTTGCACTTTTCAACCAGCATATCTACCGAAAGCTGATGATTACCCGGCATGGAGTTAATCGGATTCTGCACTCGTTTTCCTGGACGCACGAACAAAGGCATGATTAAATCGTTTCTTGTCAGCTGAGTTTCACGAATCATATTACGGGAAACTTCTGTTTTTCTTAGTCTTCGCAGTCTTGTTATTGGGAAAGCCATAATTATATTTGTTTTATTTGTTATAAGCTAGTGACTACAGGCTAGTAGCTACAGGCTTCTGTAATATTTCAAAATAGCCTCGGCAATTCCCTTTGAACTGGGTTCATCGGCAACAGCCAGGGGTTTAACACCGTGCCTCTCCACCTCGGATGCGGTAGTACGCCCAATACAAACCACCTTTAAATCCTTTGCCTCCAATAATCTGAATAAATTTTTAAAAGCAGAAGGACTGGTCAATACAATCATATCATATTGTTGCTGTTTAATCTTTTGGAGTAATTTACTGTCAATTTTATCAGGTAATTCATTTTTATAAAGGTTTACCCGGGTTACTTGCGCAACTGCACCCGCTTTTTTCATCAGATTATTGGGAGATATGTAACCTGTTGCCCAAATTAGGTGGGCTTTTTTTCCGGAAAGGTATTTTACTAATTTACGGGCAAACTCTTCTCCTGTTTTTGCGTTGGCATCAAAATCAATCTTTAAACCTTTTCTACGAATCAACGCTGATGTTTTATAACCAATGGAAGCTATCTTAAATGTAGCTATGATTTTTTCGAAATGTTGATGCTTGCTGATTTTTTGGTAGAAAAACTCAAACCCGTAGGCACTGGTAAAAGCGATATGCGTATAATGGCAGTAGTTAGCCAAAATATCCTTACATACCTCGTCGCATTCCAGCTCTGACAATTCAATCATTGGAAACTCAAGCAATTCGGCACCATGTTGTTTTAGCAAATCTCTTAACTCATTGGATTTACCTGGTGGTCGAGTGGAAATAAAACACCTACCTTTAAGTGATACGGTAGTTTTTTTTTGAGGTGAGTCAACCATTGCTACGTATATCTTTTAAAATTTCCTTTGCGCCCTTCTCCACTAATTTCTCCGCAAGCTTTTCTCCTAGCATCCCGGCATTTTCCGCTTTATCCGTCAAGGTTTCTTTTAGATAATTGTCTCCGTTTAATGAAGAAACAAATCCCGTCAAGGTGATTTCCCCGTTCCGTGAAGTACTATAGGCTCCAACGGGCACCTGACACCCTCCCTCCAGGCTTCTCATAAAGGCTCTTTCGGCAGTGACCGCTTGCTGGGTAGGCATATGATTGATCCGTTGCAACACGTTGTTTACGCCACTATCTCCTGCGCGCGTTTCTACTGCTATAGCTCCCTGTGCCACTGCAGGAATAAACTCAGCAGGTTCCAAAACTTCGGTAATGTATTTATCAAGCCCCAGCCTTTTTAGTCCGGCAGCAGCCATTATCATGGCGTCACAGTATCCGTCCTCCATTTTTTGAAGCCGTGTATTCACATTTCCCCGGATATCCACTATGGTAAAATCAGCATTTACTTTTTTTAGTCCGGCAATTCTTCGAAGACTGGAGGTGGCAATCGTATGATCACCGGTCAGCTCACGCAGTTTTAGTCCACCTTTGCTTACTAAGGCATCTCTGAAATCAGCACGTTCCAAAACAGCCCCAATCGTAAATTCTTGTGGCAATTCAGTAGGTAAATCTTTTAAACTATGAACCGCCAAATCAATTTCCTTACACAACAAGGCTACTTCCAATTCTTTTGTAAAAAGCCCTTTGTCTCCGATTTTCGACAGCGCTACATCCAGAATTTTATCCCCTTTGGTTTTTATAATTTTTATTTCCACAGTCAGATCAGGACATTGATTCTCCAACTCCTGCTTGACTTTATTGGCTTGATAAAGTGCTAATCGACTTCCTCTGGTACCAATAATTATTTTGTCAGACTCCATATAGGTTTATTGCGCGTGAGTGATTTGTAAGGTACGTATGCAAAATTTATAATGCCTTGTTGTTTCATGAGAGAAATATTACCCATAAATACAAATTATGTATTAAATTATTTTGCCCATTAACTTGAATTAAACCAAAACAGTGTTACCGGTATAATTTTATAGATATATGTTGTTTTGGTTTGTTTAAGTTAGGTATCAAATTTAAATAAATGGTTGATATCCTCCAATGATTGGGTCGAACTACCATTATCGGTGAGTTCCTTCAGGTTTTTTATAAAATACCTAACATATTTCTGTGTGAGCAAACCTGTTAACTTTTCCAATTGATCGCAGGTATCATCCCCCAAGCAACGGCGGTATTCGGCCAGTTCGCTTTTGGTTAATTCCTGCATGTTGGTTGTAATTGTGTTAATAACAGGCCTGAGCGACCGGCTGTTTAACCAGGCCATTGATTCATCTACCAGTTCATCGATGATGATTTCCGCTTTTTCGAGACTTTGTTCGCGCATATCTTTATGCTCATCCAAAATGCTCTGCAGATTATCCACCGAGTAGAGTTCTGCCCCTTTAACTTCTGCCACCTCCATGTCAATATTTCGCGGAACAGACAAGTCAACAAACAACTGCTTTTTCCCGTTTCTCAGATCTGATGCAATTTCCACATCTTCTTTTTCTATCAGGTACTTGCCTGCATCTGTTGCCGTTATAACAATATCAACTTTATATAGTTGATCCTTGTAATTACCGAACAGTACGGGCTTAATATTGTTTTTCTCGGCTACATCCAGCGCTTTTTTATCGGTACGGTTGGTCACATAAATATCATCTACACCACGTTTTAATAGACCCCGAATCGACAACTCGCCTGTTTCGCCGGCACCAACTACCAACACACTTTTATTCTTGATATTATCGAACTCCCTGCTGCATAAATCAATTCCCACATAGCCAATGGAAGTTGCTCCTTGCTGAATGGCAGTCTCGGTACGCACCCTTTTGCTACATTCAAAAGATTTTTGGAATAATCGCATTAAAACCGCGTCAGTCAGGTTGGCTTCGGTGCTGTACAAATAGCATTTTTTCATCTGGCTCACAATTTGGTTTTCACCAATTACCATTGAATCAACCCCCGATATTACTTTAAAAAGATGGTTGATAGCTTCCGATTGTGAGAAGTGATAGAAATGTTGGTTATAGTTTTTTTCTATGCCCAGGAATAGATGAAGCTTTTTTAACAACGCCAACTTCAGTTCGGATACATCCGATTGATGATGCGAATAATATATTTCCGTACGATTGCAGGTAGCCACAACTACCACTCCGGCAATATCCTGGTTCAGTAGAATATTCTCTGAAAGTGGAATGATATCGTCTTGAGCAATTGAAAATAAATCTCTGATATCCAGAGAAGCTGTTTTATGGTTTACACCAAGTACACCTATCATTTAATTGTTTTTTTTAATGATACTTTCTTGTGCTAATTATTAGTGTCATAAGAAATTGAATCCTTACGCTGATATCTAAAAAAATTAGACAGAAAACGGTGGCGGGCGGGAAGCTATCTGTAAAGAAAACTTAATATCGCAATATAAAGTGCAGAAATGTTCTTTGCCCTTTAAAGCATTCTTAAAAATATGATAATCGTATTTTAATTTGGACTGTGCTTCTGTTTCAATTAACGTTTCTTCTTGATGTTGATTCCAGCAATAACAATCATTTTGCTGCGAATATTCAGGATTAGAAGAAGATTCCTTATAATTAATTTCCTTGGGAGCGGCTTCTGCCAGTTTACAATCATTTTTCTTACAATTTAAGGCATATGCCCCAAAGCCGAAGATATATACTGCAGCCAGCAACAAATACATTACATGTGTAGAAAAAATCCCGATTAAAACCACAACTGAAATTAAAGGTTAACGACCCAAAAGTAATACTTACAATTGAGAATATCAACGATAATACAATTCTAGACGTGTTTTGTTTTGTTGATTCCTGATTTTATCGGCAAGCGACACCATAAATGAAACAGAAAGAGCGAATGTGATGACATTCGCTCTTTACGGAATCTATGTAACAACACTAATCTTCTAATTTGTTCAGCATTCTAATTTTCTCTTGTAACAGCTTGGCATTGCGTTTCCCATTTTCAATTTTATGCTGAAAATCTTTAATGAGCGAATCTGAATTTTTGCTTTTTGCAAAGAAGCCGATATTGTTTTCCCAAACAATAATATCGTTCTCCAATTGCTTTAGCTTGGTCATCAGCTTATGTCTCTCTTGCGAAACTTTATCATCCTGATGATCGGAGTGTTTTATATTCTCTAGCCTGTTTCTGAACTTTTGCACATTTCTGTGGTACTCGTCCATATTCAGTGCATCAAAATGCTTGTTTATTTCGTTACGAAACTCTTGGTTCACATTATCTTTTAACTTGAACGGCACATGCCCTATCTCAGAAAATTTACGCTGGTAATCCTGAAGCATATTAAATGTATCCTCGTTATCCTCAAGGTTTTTAAAACCTTTAATTTCTTCTATGAGCGCCATTTTCTTCTTTAAGTTCTCTTCTTGTGATTCATCGATCTTATTGAAGAATTTGGATTTATTGTCGAAGAACGCATCACAAGCCGTTCTAAACCTATGCCAAATAGCATCCGACTGACGGCGAGGCACTGGCCCGATTTGTTTCCATTCTTTCTGTATTCTTATGTATTCCTCGGTAGTCTTTCTCCAATCGGTGCTGTCCTTCATGGCCTCGGCCTTTTCACACAGTTCCGTTTTCTGGATTAAATGTTGTTGCTGCTCGTTTTTATACGACTTAAAAAACGCTCTCTTATTCTCGAAGAATTTATCGCAAGCACTTCTAAAACGCTCATAAATAGCGTTATTATCCTTTTTAGGTGCAAAACCAATCGTTTTCCAGGTTTGTTGAAGTTCGATCAGCTTCTTGCTCTTCCCCTCCCACTCTTTTGGCGAATGCGCCTCCTCCTTTACAATTTCCTCGGCTTTTTCGCACAAAGCGGTCTTCTGCTTCAAGTTCTCTTTCAACTGATCTTTTAATCCTTCGAAATATTCCTGATGTTTTTGGTTTATTTTTGTTGTTGCCGCTTTAAAACGCTCCCACAACTCGTCCTTTTTCTCCTTAGGAACAGGACCTATTTCACGCCATCTGTCGTGGTATTTTTGCAATGTCTTAAAACTGTTCACCACAGCTGTTTCTTCCAATAACGCCTCCGCTTTTTCACAAAGCTCGGTTTTCAGTACCAGGTTCTTTTTAAGATCGAGGTCACGAAGTTCCTTATTTATTTTAACGTAATTGTAAAAATTCTCGATATGCAAGTTATAAGTATCCCAAACATCCCTAACCTTGTTTTGGGGAATAGATCCTATATCGTGAAATTTTTGCTGAAGCATCTTAAACTCGTTAAACGTTTCATTCAACGATTCCTGACGGTTGATCAAGTTTTTAATAGCCTCGATAACTTCCATCTTGGCTTCCAGGTTTTTCTCCTTCTGGGTGTCGAGCTTATGCATGTAAGCTGCCTTCTTGTATCTGAAATCCTTCAGCAACTCTTTCATCTCCACCTCAAACGCATCTACCGGTGGCGCAAAATTTTCTTCGACTTCGCCTGATTCAAGAAACCGTGCCTTAAGTTCTTCGACTTCTTCGTTAAACAGCTTATAAAATACAGACTTTATGTCCTCCACTTCCTCCCTGATCGTGGGAACATCAAATATTTTATTAATATGTCTTAACCTATTTACCAGCTGCTCGCGATTCAAAGTAGACAAATCCACCTTTTCGAGTACGGGTTTTGCCTCTTCCTCTTCACTCTTTTCCGGTTCAACTTTTTCCGATTCAGCTTTCGTTTCTACCGCTTCTCCCTCCTCACCGGAAGTCGCCTCTGCATTAACTTCCACAGCCTCTTGGGACTTCGGTGTTAGATCGGTATCTTTCCCTTTGATTGGAGTCTCGGCAGTTACTTCCCCGGCAGGTACAATGGTTGAGCTTTCTTTTTCCGGTTCAACTTTTTCCGGTTCAACTTTCGTTTCTACAGTTTTTCCCTCCTCACCGGAAGTCGCCTCTGCTTTAATTTCCTCAGCCTCTTGCGACTTCGGTGTTAGATCGATATCTTTCCCTTTGATTGGAGTCTCGGCAGTTACTTCCTCGGCAGGTACAATGGTTGAGCTTTCTTTTTCCGGTTGAGTCTTTTCCACTTCATCAGTATTTACCGTTTCAGGCGCAACTTTATCCTGGCTTTCATCCTCTAAACCCTCATTTCTTTCAGCAACGGACTCAGCTGCTGATTCAGGAACTGTTTGCTTCTCTTCCGAAAATACTTTCTCTACCTTCTCGGCTTCTGCCGTATCTATCTTATCCGACTCTTCCACAACCGGCTCTTCGGTATCTGTTTTATTTATTGTAACCTGCTCGCTATCCTTTTCCGTGGATTCTGGCTCAACTACAGATTCTTCAGGTGTTTCTGTATTAGAAGAAGTCTCCTCTTTTTTTACTTCCGAATTTGGATTGGTTTTACTCAAATCTTTTTCTTCGTTGCCAGTTTTATTTAGATCATTAGCTTCCATCAGCATTTAAGTTCTTGGTACATCAAATTCATTTGCACATGCAAATAAATAATTGATTTAATTTATAGTACGAATATATCATATATACATAAAATGTCAAATTTTTTCCGTCAATTAATACATGTGGCTTACGTATTTTTGGGCTTGCTGCGGTTAAAAGCAAAAAGTATGAAATGTTTACTTTGTATTTAACTATATTTGTACACCAAACATATAACGATGCGAATTGACATATTAACTTTGTTTCCCGACATGTTTCAAGGTCCGTTTAGTGAATCTATTATTAAAAGGGCACAAGAAAAAGGCTCTGTCGAAATCCATTGCCACAACATTAGAGACTACTCAACCAACAAGCACAAAAAAGTTGACGACTATGCCTTTAGCGGTGGTGCCGGAATGGTCATGAGCATTGAGCCAATAGCCATTTTGATAGAAAAACTAAAGGCAGAACGCGAATACGACGAAATTATTTATACTACTCCGGATGGTAAAACCTTAAATCAAGGCATCTCCAATCAGCTATCACTTACCGGTAATTTGATGATATTATGCGGACACTACAAAGGTGTTGATCAAAGAGTCAGGGATCATTACATTACCCTGGAACTATCTATTGGTGATTATGTGTTAACAGGAGGCGAACTGGCTGCGGCGGTTATTGCAGATTCAGTAATCAGGCTGATACCTGGTGTAATCTCTGACGAGACCTCCGCCCTTACTGACTCCTTTCAGGATAACCTGTTGGCCCCTCCGGTTTACACGCGCCCTGCAGATTACAAAGGAATGAAGGTTCCTGAAATCCTTTTATCCGGTGACACCAAAAAAATTGAGGCCTGGAAAGAACAACAAGCATACAAAAGAACCAAACAACGCAGGCCCGACTTGTTAAAGTAAACAACAAGGCCAAATAACAAAAGCCGTAAGCGAAAAAATCACTTACGGCTTTATCATTTCATTATTCTTATTTACTTGGTAATCAAATTAATATCGTTCATTAATTGATCTTTATATGATTTACCGATTGGTATAACCTTAGATCCTGACTCTGTTTTAATCACTACCGAATTATCTTCAATCACCTTAATTTTGCTCAGGTTAACAATAAAAGAACGGTGAACCCGGACAAATTTATCAGAAGGCATTTTATCCGAGATAGCTTTCATGGTGAAGTGAATGGTGTATTTATCTCTAAAAGTGTTTACTACCACATAGTTCTCCAAGGCTTCAATCCAAAGAATATCTTCATATTTAACCCTTACCAACGAAGAGTTGTTTTTTATGAATATTTCAGATGAACTTTTCGTAACATCTTCGCTTTTCTCATTCTTTTCCTTAACCTTATTGATCGCCTTTAAAAATCGAGGATATGTAACTGGCTTTAACAGATAGTCTGTCACGTTATATTCATACGATTCAAGTGCATACTTTTCTTTCGAAGAATAAATAATTACTTGGGGCAATACATTCAGCGTTTTCAAAACATCAATACCAGTCATTTCAGGCATTTCTATATCTAGGAAAAGAATATCAATTTGTTTGTTATTTTTACCGTTCAGATAGTTGATACCATCAACAGCATTTTCGTAGGTCTCAATTAGGTTAAGTTCGTCTGTTTTTTCTACAAACTCTGCAATAATCTTGGTTGATAACTTATCGTCGTCAATAATTATACAATTCATAGAGCGCTTCTTTTTTTCAAAAATAGAAAATTTAGTTTAAAGAAAAAGTTACGTGAACAATCTTTAAAGGTGAAATATACGAAAAACAATTTTAATCATCAAAAAAAACATGTTTATCCAATATCAAACTAATTTGGTCATTATATTTTTTTTCGATAAAATTCCCTTTCAATCAATTCAGCACTCTTTATCGCTCTTTTTAACCACTGTAATTTAATCTCCAACATTTCTTCGTCAGCCAAATGCCAATTTACGTTCTTCCGTCTTATTTCATGGGCTAAATGTTGCAATACCAAAGCTGCCGAAACTGATATATTAAAACTCTCGGTAAAACCGTACATCGGGATGCGCAAAAACTCATCCGCCTCCTCCTTGACAATATCTGATATACCTGTCAGCTCCGTTCCGAATACGATCGCCGATTTACCTCTTGAAACATCAAAATCATAAAGTTCAACATCATTGGTATGAGGAGTGGTTGCAACAATACGATACCCTTCTTTTTTTAACTTTTGCAGTGTTGACTTGGAATTGTTCTTTTCATTGTTATACTTGTTTATAGTCAGCCATTTAGTTGAACCTAGCGCTACGTCCCTGCTAACATTAAGCACGTTTCTGTTTTCGATAACATGTATATCCTGAATTCCAAAACAATCGCATGAACGAAGCACCGCACTGGCATTGTGCGATTGAAAAATATCTTCTAAAACTACAGTAATATATTTTGTCCTATCCTTTAAAACCCTATCAAACAGCGCATTCCTATTTTCCGTTACATGCTCGCTTAAAAACCGAACCAACTCCTCTTTCATCCTGAACTTATTTAACAATAAATTATTTAGACATTAAACATATATGATCAGATAACTGCAATACAACCAAACTTTCGGGTACAAAAAAAGAGAGCACCAAAAGTACTCTCTTATATTTTTTCCTTAACAGAGAACTAGTTTACAGCGTCACCTAGTTCGCTACCAGCTTTAAATTTAACTACCTTTTTAGCAGCAATTTGAATTTCTTTACCTGTCTGAGGATTTCTTCCTGTTCTTGCACTTCTCTCAGAAACAGAGAAAGAACCAAAACCGATCAAAGAAATACGGTCACCACCTTTAAGTGCGTCACTTGTAACGTTAATAAATGAATCTAACGCTTTTTTTGCGTCTGCTTTTGTTAAACCAGAATCTCCGGCGATAGCATCAATCAATTGAGCTTTGTTCATAATAATTGATAATTTTTAGGGTTAACAACTAAGTTCACCAAATTTGCTCTACAAATATAGATTATTCCTAGTATAAACCAAATCCAAAGCCAATAAAATAAAGGGATTTCGTATTTTTAACCCAAGAAATAAATAACTAATATAACCCTTAAACCCATACAATCCCACGTTAACCGCTAATTATCAACGCTCTAATCAAAATACCCAAATGGCATCAAAAAATAACCTATTTCGTATGAATATTCATTCCTTCAGATGATTCCCTATCAAAATTGCCCTACCCCCCTATGGTTTAATGTTTTATTAACATGGTTATATTATTATCTTCAATTTGATTAAAGGAGATGCTATATTGTTTTTGAGATTAAATCCTGTTTTTATTTTACATTTGCTTTTCTAAAGATGGCTTGAGGATGCCCAAAACAAACCATAAAACTATCATAATACACGAAATCTTTCGAATTCGTCCGGAAACAAGTAGTTCAGGCCCATGGAAAGATGACTAAATTGTGATGGAGGCAAAACTTTACTTATTCAACAATTATGAAAATATTACATACCGCCGATTGGCATACAGGAAAAAAACTGGAAAGCTTTACCCGTATCGAAGAGCAAACTCTTGTTTTGGACGAGATATGTAATATAGCGGATTCGGAAAACGTTAACGCTGTCATTATATCTGGCGATCTTTTTGACACGTTCAACCCATCATCGGAAGCCATTGAATTATTCTATAAAACACTGAAAAAGCTGAGCAAACAGGGTTTACGACCGGTAATAGCTATTTCGGGCAACCACGACTCGCCCGATAGAATTGAAACGGCAGATCCTTTGGCGAGAGAATGTGGCATTGTTTTTTTGGGTTACCCCAATAGCAAAACAACTCCTTTTGTACTTGAATCCGGTTTACGTGTATCAAAATCGGAGGAAGGTTTTATAGAATTTAACTTACCATATGTGGCGTATCCACTTCGTGTAATAACAACGCCTTATGCCAACGAATACAGGATGAAACAAGCTTTAGATGCGGAAGATAAGGAGGCTGACCTCAGGGATATACTGCAAAAAAACTGGCACAAAATTGCCGGCAAAAATTGCGACGACAAAGGCGTAAACATTTTGGCCACGCATTTATTTGTCATTAACAAGGGGGAAACACCCCAGAACGAACCTGAGGACGAAAAACCTATTTTGCATGTTGGCGGCGCACAAGCCATTTATACCTCTAACTTCCCTAAACAAATACAGTATGTTGCCTTAGGGCACTTGCATCGTCAACAAATCATAGCCTCAACGCATCATCCTGTAGTTTATTCGGGAAGTCCTTTGTCCTATTCTTTTGCCGAAGCTGACCAAAAAAAATATGTAATGATAGTAGATGTTGAGCCCAACCAAGAAGCCCGGGTAAAACCCGTTGAACTAATTCTGGGCAAAAAATTATTACGGATTGTAGCGGACGGAATGGAAGACGCGGAAGCTCAACTTAAAAACAGCCCCAACTGTCTAATTGAGCTCACCTTAAAAACCGATGAATATATCTCTGCCAAGGAGCGACAACACCTTCATCAGATTCATGAGGGTATTGTTACGTTGATACCTCAATTTAAAAACCGGGAACCAGAAACGCGGAATCACAAAAACATTAATATCAACAAAGATATCAGATCACTATTTTCCGATTACTTTAAGCATTCTAACGGCATTGATCCAGGTGAGAGCATACTAAACTTGCTGGATGAAGTTATTGCACAAAAAGACTCAAACGCATGATCCCTATTACTCTTACCCTAGAAGGCCTTTATTCCTACCAGAAAAGGCAAACCATAGACTTTAACAAACTTACTTCCAATCATCTTTTTGGGATATTTGGCACTGTTGGCAGTGGCAAATCATCCATTCTTGAAGCCATTACTTTTGCCCTCTATGGAAAAACCGACCGATTATTGTTAAGTGGCGACAACCGCAATTACAATATGATGAACCTAAAATCGAACCTACTATTTATTGAGTTTGATTTTTTGGCAGGTAAGGATAGCCAGGCATACAGAATTCAATATACCGCTAAGCGAAACAGCAAAAAATACCACGATGTAAAATCATCGCCTCGCACCTTTTATAAAAAGAAGGGCGAAGAATATATACCAATTAACGAAGCTGAAATTGAAAACAACATTGGTTTAAGCTATGATAACTTTAAACGAACCATTATTATCCCGCAAGGTAAGTTCCAGGAGTTTTTGCAGCTTAAAAGCACCGATCGAACCCGTATGATGAAGGAATTATTTAACCTGCAGAAATACGAGTTGTCGCCCAAAGTGAAGGATTTGGAATTGAAGAATAATGCCAATATGCAGAACCTGGAGGGCAGACTGGAACAAATTGGGGTTATTTCAACAGAACAGCTGGACGATTTGAAGTTACAACTTACCCAAGTTGAAAAAAACATAACCATACTCTCTTCTCTTCAGAAACAAAAAGACCAAACAGTGTTGGCCTTTGATAAACTCAAAGAAAACTCCGAACTGTTGGAGGATTTACAAAACAGAAAAGCAACCCTGAACCAACAAAAAAACACCATTGGTCAGCTTGAAAAAAACCTAGCCGACTACGAATACTGCCTGGTAAATTTTAAAAATACCATCGATACCTTAAGCCTTCATAAGCAAAAACTACATGCCCTTAAAGACGCCTTAAGTTTGGATTCCCAAACCTTAAAAGAAAAACAAATCGAGCATCATAAACTACAAGCAATCTTTACACAGTTAAGTGACGAATTTAATGGGTTGGATGCGTTAAAGAGGGAAGCCGAAAACCTAAAAAAATTGGTTGAGGTTAAAAGATTGAATGCCGGAGTGGAGGAAGGAACCCAAAGACTAAAAAATGGCGAAAAAACAGTGGCTCATGTTCTTGATACTATTCACAAATTAGAGCAAGAAGAAAAAATAGAACAAGCATCCCTAACCTCGTTAAAAAGGCAGCTGCCCGACATCGAGATCATCAACCAGGCTCAACAATGGCACCTGAAAGAGAATAATATTGCCGGGCGCATTGACGACGCCACGTTAGAACGAAACACCTTAATTGGGCAGACCAATAGGTTGGAGGAAGAAATACAAAACAAACTAAACGAGCAAACCCTTCCTTTTTCGCCTGACAACAAACCACTTTTGATTCAGGGACTCAGCAAAAAACTAAAAGAAGAAGAAAAAGAGCTCAAACTGTTGAATGACCGAAAAGAGCACTTACTTATTCAATCAGGACTGGAAAAATATGCAAAAGAACTGAACGCGGGGGAAGCATGTCCGCTGTGCGGCTCTGAACACCACCCAAAACCACTGAATTCTAACAAAATAAGCAACCAAATTAATCAACTAAAGAACAAAACCGATAAACAGGAAAAAATTATCCAGCAAACACGAAAACTGAACTTATTTATTGACAAACAAATTGCCGGCATAAATACCGTGGAAAACCAGCTTAAAAATATCGATATTAAAATAAACAGTCTAAAAAAGGAACGCGAAACGCATCAAAAAGGTAGTATTAAAATTTATCAAGACAAACAGCAGCTGGATAAATCCTTTGAAACGTATCGGCAGGTAAAAAAGCAAATTGAAACAAGCGAAGCCAAACTCATTCGGCTGAAAGATACTCTTTCCAAGGAAACAAAAAATAAGGAACGCTATCAGACAGTCCTAAGTGAGATTCAACGCGACCTGGACAAGAACATCAATTCTAAAGAGTTACTGGAAGGACAATTGCCCGGCGAGCTCATCATAAAACACAGGGACGACCAGAGTGAAATTATTATAGAAAGATCTCAAAAGCTGGAAAGTAAAATCTCAGAGATTAACACCAATTATGAAAAAACCCGTAAATTGGTTGAAGATAACCAGAATACCATGTCCATTCTGCAAGGCAAAATTGACGTTAACCAAAAACACCTGGAAACAGAATCAAAACAAAACTCCCTACTCGAGACAAAACTCAACAAGGATGTTGAAAAATCAGATTACAAAAGCATTGATCATGTTCTGTCCTTGCTAAAACTCGACCTGGATATTGAAGCATCTAAGCATAAGATAGAAGCGTATCATCACAGCATGCAGTCCATCGACTCTGAAATACAGAAGTTGACAAAAGAAATGGGCGAAAAAAAATATGAAGCCGAAAAACATATGCTGGCCATAGCTCAAGCCAAGGACATAAAAGAGAAATTAACAGAAGCCAACCGCCAACATGGTAAAACACAATCGATACTGACTGACCTTACTCGGAAGTTGATTTTGCAAAAGGACTTAAAAGAACAGTTGAACAAGCTGCAACTAAGAGCCGCAGATATCGATACCTTGCGAAAACTTTTTTACAAAAGTGGATTTGTCAACTATGTTTCTTCGGTTTACCTCCAGAATTTGTGTGCGACAGCCAACGAACGTTTTTACAAAATGACCCGTCAAACCCTAAGCCTTGAGTTGAGTGAGGACAATAATTTTGAGGTGCGCGATTATATGAACGGAGGTAAATTACGCAGCGTTAAGACGCTATCAGGTGGGCAAACTTTTCAGGCAGCATTAGCTTTGGCGCTGGCTTTGGCCGATAATATCCAAAGACTTACCGAAACGGAACGCAACTTCTTCTTCTTAGACGAAGGATTTGGTTCATTGGACAAGGAATCGTTAAACATAGTATTTGGTACGCTTAAGAATTTGAGAAAAGAGAATCGTATTGTTGGGGTGATATCCCACGTTGAAGAAATGCAACAGGAAATTCCCACCTACCTAAACATATCACAGGATCAAGAAACAGGAAGTCACATAGAAGAAAGTTGGAATAGGTAATACAACCTATTCCTCGTAATATCCATGCCCGTATCCGTAGCCATAACCGTAGCCATAACCATAACCATAATTCGAACCATACCCCCCCTGTTTAACATTCAGGTCGTTCAGCAAAATGCCCACATTGGTTGTGATGCCTTCTGCTTTTAAATTAGATACCGTATGTGCGAATACCTGGCGGATAGTATGGTTATGACGGACCAAAAATATTAAAGCATCCGAATGTCGCGCTAAAATATATGGATCTGCAACCACCCCCATGGGTGGTGAATCGAGTATAATAATATCAAACTGCTGACGTAACACGGCGAACAATTCACTGGTTTTATCAGAGTTAATCAATTCTGACGGATTCGGAGGAATCACGCCGGAAGGAATAATATATAAATTTTCCAACCCGGATGGGTCCGGCAAAATAATATCTTTCAGTTCAGCCTTTCCAATCAGGTAATTGGACACCCCTCCGTAATCATTCAAACCTAAAACTTTGTTCAATCCCGGTTTTCTCATGTCAAAACCGATGATAACGGTCTTTTTTCCCGACAAAGCAAATACGGAAGCCAAATTCAAGGAGCAGAAAGTTTTCCCTTCACCTGGCATAGAGGATGTTACCGTAAGAATCGGTGCTTTTTTATCGCCCACCAAAAATTCCAGCCTGGTCCGAACCCTACGGAAGGTTTCCGTAACAACAGATTTTGGGTGCGTACTTACCACGTTCACCTCCTTTTTACTACTATGGATTACCTGGCCAATAATAGGAATCGAGGTAATCTTCTCGACATCATCTACGCCGGTAATTTTATTGTTTAGCAACTGCCTGACAACCAAAATGAGTAAAGGTATTAGAAGCCCAATCATCCCGGCTTTTTGCAAATTACTTTGCAAACTTGGCGTTACTTGCCCCCCACTCCTGGCAGCTTCTAAAACTTGATGATCGGGCGTATTGGATGCCTTTTGGATTTGTGCTTCGGATCTTTTCCGTAACAAAAAGGTGAAGACCTCGTTGTTCAAGTCGAACTTACGTTCTATCCCCAGCAGCTTTCGTTCTGTTTCGGGCAAACCATATAAATCAGCTTCAAACTTGTCTTTTTCTTCCTTAATTCTACTTATTTGATCGGATAAATTTCCTTTTTGGTTCTCGATAGATTTAATCAACACTTCCTTTGCCAGCTTCAACTCCATTTCCTTTTGCTCCGAATAAGGATTAATATTGGTTTCTCCCAAAGGGATTCCCACGGCCAAACGCTCAGCATTTAAATCAATTATTTTTTGAATTTGGGAAGTCAACAACTGATTGTCAACCTTATAAATGGCCGGCGCTATAATCTCGTTATCTATTTCACTGTTAGCAAAATAGTTAATAAGGTAGTCGTAATAGTTTTGCATAATGTACAGCTCTGCAAGTTTTTGTTCCGACTCCTGTAATTGGGTAAACAAATATTCCGTTTTAGAATCGATGCTTTGAATCCTGTTAAAAGTCCTAAAACTACTCAGCTCCTTACCTGTATCGCTTAACGAATCCTTGATATTGATCAGCTGCGACTCGATAAACTTGATGGTATTGGTAGCTATCTGATTCTTTTTTTGAAGATTTGATGCAATAAACACATCGGCCAAAGTATTAAGAAACTTTATGTTCTTGCCTTTGTTGGCTCCTGTAACAGAGATTCGAACGATAGAAGACTCACCATTTTTTTCTGCTCTTAACAACCGGGAATATTGGCCCGTTAAGGCTCCCGGATGATTAAACTGAAAATAATATTGGTTTTCCGAAGACAAAGAAAATCGGCCACTCATTATCCTAAAGCGAAAATAATCCTTACTAATCCATTCGCCAATTCGATACCGCTCCGATACCTGCAATGTACCGGGTACGGAACTCATGTTACCATTACTGTAATTATAGGTGGCTTGTCCCTCTGTTGAATATTTTAACTCAAATGTATTGGCATCAATCTTTTCAATATAAAACGCAGTATTCAATAGTTGGGGATGCAATGTATCAAACTCCACCCAATAATCATATGCCGGATATATTTCGGTAGTTTTAAAGTTACCTTTTACAAAATAACTTACATTAAAATTAAGGGAGTTGATGGCATTGCTTACCATGTCCCACGAAGTTAATACAGCCAATTGATTATCCAGATTTCTCATTCCAGGCGTTAAACCGAAACCTTCCATCATATCCGTCTGGGGCATGTCATTGCCCCGCTCTTCCATCAATATCCGCATGGAAGCACTGTATATCTCGGTAACCCAGCGATGCTTGAGATACACGCCCCCCAAAGCGATTGGTAGTGTTATTGCAAACAGCCACCAATACTGAAGTATATCCCTTATTAGTTTTTTGTAATCGAGGTTTATATTTAATCCTGAATCGGTAGTGGTGTTGTTTGGTGAATTTTGCATACAATAAATAATACTTTACCGACTATCTTGTTAAAGTTACAATAGTTAAAGCCAAAGCTAATAACGAAGAAAAAATACCCAAGCTAAAAGATTCTCCAATACCCAATTGCTTGGCTCTTATGGGTCGAACATAAATTAAATCATTGGGATATATAAAATACATATCGGAACCGATAATCTTATGGTCTGTAATATCTACCATGAATGTTTTGTAGGTTCCATCCGCTTGTGGCCTAACAATTTTCACATCCTTCTTTTTACCGTAAGCTGTCAAATCACCTGCGATACCAATTGCCTCATAAATTGTGATTTGATCCTTGCTCATTTTGTGTTGTCCCGGACTCGAGACCTCACCCAATATAGTAAAAGAATTACTTCCCAAACGCACAATTAAATTGAATTCCTTCAAATAGGGTTTTAAGTCCGCTTTGATTTTTTCCTTGGCAAGCTCCAGGTTACACCCTTTCAGGTTTATTTTTCCGGCATAAGGGAAATCGATATTCATGTCGTCGTCCACCATGTACATAAAAAGGTTGTTTTGTGTTGACTGATTTACACCGGTTCCCTGTGTCGTATTGAAAAACTCCGAAAGCTTAGGGTCGAAGGTTGATACCTGGATAAACAAATAATCATTCGGCTGTAGCGTGTACTTTCCTGTAATTTCAGTAGCTGCCTCGTACTCAACAATTGATTCTTTTTCCTGCAGATATAGCAATTCTTTTTGCGGTATACACGATACTGCCAAAATCAACAACAAAGGCAACCAAATAATTTTTCCCTTTAAACGCTTCATGTTAGTATGGTACATAACCGGCAAGGCCAGAACAAACAAAATGGCAAAAAGGAATATAAAAATATATTGCATTGATTATCAGGGTTTTTTAATGTTTTCAACGTAAGAAATGATAAATCCTGTTATGGATTGTATAATTAAACAAGCAAAAATAATCTTTTTATGGAGATATGCACATTACACTAATGATAATTTAGGTTTTAAACATCGATTCGAGTTATTATTTTAAAACTTCTTTCTTCAATCTATTAAACTTATCAAAGATAAACCGATTGGAAAACAAAATACTCAGGAAAAGATTCATGGTACTTCCGGTAAAAATGGCCAACATAATCATTATTTGATATTTAACTGCTACCACAGGATCGCTACCTCCCAACAGTTGTCCTGTCATCATTCCCGGAAGAGAGATTAGGCCAATAACCGTCATATTGGCTATCATCGGGTTCAACCCCCTTTTTACTGCTTCAGTAATAAATGGTCGCAAGGCCAGTTTATTTTCTCCGGTATTGGTCAAGAGGAAAAAAAATAGTTCTTTTTTCTCCGTAAGGCCTTTAAAATAGGCAGTTAAGCCTACAATATTATGATTCAACGAACTTCCTAACACCATGCCTGTGATTGGCACAAAATAACGGGCATCGAAAAAATAATTGGGTTTTATTACCATTCCCAGAAAGAAACTGTCAATAACCAGTACCGATGTCAAAGCCGAGAAAAACAAGGGGACAATAAAGTATTTCCAATTCAGCCCCACTCGGGTAATAGCTGTAGAAACACCTACAAGAATCATTATAAAAACCCAACCAGTATTTACATAGGCATTGTTCAGTTCAAAGAGTTGGTCCAAATACAAAGCAATCATGCTTAATTGCACAATCATTCGCAACAAAGCTATAAAAACGCTTTTCACTATTTTAACCCTGTGATACAGAAACAATGAAACAGGTATGATCATTACCAAAAACGCCAGGCTAAGATCAAACAATTGTATGTCGATGGTTTTTCCCATAAAAGCCTACAATTCAATTACCCGGTCTACGCTTTGCAACCAGATTTTATTGTGCGATGCCGAAACAATAGTTTTCCCCTTCAACGACTTCACTGTGCTCACCAACAGCCGAACAGAATGCTCGTCTAACGATGATGTGGGTTCATCCAAAAATATTATTTCTTTATTTAAACATAGGCAAATAGCAATGATGATACGCTGTTTTTGCCCTCCACTGACGTCTGAAAAATCTTTCCCCAAATTCCTTGCGTCGACACCAAGCTGTTTTAAAAAGGTTAATACCTTTTCTTTTTGATCCCCTATCTGCAATAGCCCCATCAATTCATTCCCATTTTTAACGGGTAAATTGATATTTTGCGGAACCCAGACAATCTTATTTCTAATCTGCCCGACTGACTTCTCATTTAGTTCGTCTCCTGCAACGATAACAGTTCCTTCATTTACCAACTCAAAACCTTGCAACAATTTCAACAACGTCGATTTTCCTTTGCCAGACTCTCCTGAAATACACACCGATTCCCCTCTCTCAATTTTTAAATTGAACCTCTTGAATACTTCCAGTTTATCGAACGAGAGGGATATGTTTTTACATTCAATCATAATCAGGTATTGAGATAGATGCTCATAAAGAATGCTTAACTTATGAACATGAAGATTAATTCTTTGCAGTGCAATTTAGAAAAAATAGCGAGAGTATTGTTTTTGTAATGAAAAAAGCATCCCACGTCAGAGACTATAAAAGGCATCCTTTAGGTGTTGTACCCAGATAGAAACCACTTCATTTATTTCGCCCGTTCCTTTTAAGATACATTCCACCTTAACCCCGGCAGAAGTTAATAAATGATACCAACTGGCTTGATCATCTCCACACATATCGTTTTTTACATGACCTCCGGCCACACTCATAAAAGGCATTAAAAATACTTTGTCGATTTTGTTTCGTTTAAGCTTTACAATTATATCCTGTATCGTTGGGAATCCTTCAACTGTTGCTAAAAATACACCATCGGTTTTTTCGGCAAAGTAATAATTGAGTGCTGGATAAAAAACATTGGAAAAGTGAGGAGTGCCATGTCCCATAAGAACCACACCTTCATTCAGCTCCCTTTCCGGAAAATTAGCGATCATGGCATCTACGGCCAACTCAATATCCTGATGGGAGTATAAGAGTGGCCGTCCCACTTTCACTTTCACAGGACCTTTGGGAATTTCCGTGATACCTTTTACTGTCTGTAATAAATAATCATACTCCAAACCAGGGATAGTATGCATTGATTGAACCGCAATATGGGTATAACCGTCATCTGCCATTTTCGACAATGCCACAACCGGAGAATCAATAGCTTCTCCTTGTTCCCGCAACTTTTTTCTGATGAAGGCAGAGGTATAAGCCCATTGGATTTTTGTGCCGGGAAAAGATTTTTTCACCTCACGATGCATATTCTCCAATGCCACCTTTGAAGAAGGGACCGACGATCCGAAGGACACCAATAAAATTCCTTTCTTAATTGGTTTTTCCATTTTATTTTTCGATAGCATATGTGTAGTTCCGATTATAGGATAAATAATATCTACTGCGGTTAACTCAATCCATTGTTTGAATTACCTACCCCAAAATTCACACTTCCATAAATTAATAGCTCTGCCTTATTAGGAGTTTTAATGGCAGGGCTAACATACGTTTCTCCACCTCCTCATGCTTCAAAATTTAAATAAGTCGGCTTATCCGAAAATATTCTGATATCACTAAACCCTTCGTCAACAGCTTTGGAAAGTCTGGGTAAAGTAATCTTAATTTTCAGACTAGAGGTATTAAAGTTGCCATTGACAAATTTTATTTTCCATTGTAGTACTATTTCAAAAGCCTGATTCCGCCTTGTTCAATATCGATGATTTTTTGCTTATAGAGTGAGCCGACAGCTTTTTTAAAGTTCTTTTTGCTTATTCCCAAACGGCGGTTAATCTCATCTGCCGAACTTTTATCGGTCATATCTATAAATCCATTGGCCTTTTCCAGTCTATTCAACAACGACTGGGCAATGCCTTCCACTTTTCCATATCCCGGTTTTTCAAGAACCAGATCAATTTTATCGTCTTCCCTTACTTTTTTAATGTAGCCTTTAACTTTATCGCCACGCCTTAAGTTACGATAAACCTCATTGTCATAAAGTATTCCTGTATGTGTACCGTTAACAATCGCTTTAAATCCCAGTTCCGACTGATGATAAACAATCAAGTCCACTTCCTGTCCTTCCTCAAATTCCGGCGGCAGGTTATCCAGAAACTTCTCGATTTTAGACGATGCGGCTATTCTGCGGCTTTCATCATCCAGATAAACGTAAACAACATATTTCTTGCCCTTCTCCATGTCCATTTTTTGCTCACGGAACGGCACCAACAAATCCTTGGGCAAACCCCAATCCAAAAAAGCTCCTACTTTACCCACGGATACTACTTCCAAAAAAGCGAACTCTCCAACCGTTGCTTCCGGCATTTCTGTGGTGGCTATCAACCGGTCTTCCGAATCCAGATAAATAAACACTTCCAACTCGTCATCCACGGTACAGTTAACCGGTACATATCTGCGGGGCAACAGAATTTCCCCCAAATCTTCACCCGCATCTAAATAAAGGCCAAAGTCCAGGTCCTTCACCACTTTCAACACATTATATTTACCTATTTCTGTCATTGTATTTATCTATTTATATTGCAAAGATACTTTTAAAGTAGCAAGTAACAAGACGCAAGTATTAAGATGGTAAGATAAGTTTTAATCCACCACTGAGATACAAATATGGGTTGGTTCAATCCCCGTTTCCTGTATCATAACTTCAGCTTGCTTAGGAATAGTACTGCCCGATAAAACAAGTGCAGTATCGATACCAAAATTATTTCCACCAATAATATCGGTTGCCAGGGTATCCCCAACCATCAAAATTTCACGCTTCGAAATTTTGCGCTCCTTGTTCACTCTATCAAAAGCATATTTAAAAACACTGACATCCGGTTTGCCGAATCTAAAAAATTTACGATTGGCCACCGCTTCAAACATATTGGCAATACTTCCAATAGCCAACGCTGTTTCACCATTATTAACCGGATAAATTAAATCTGGATTGGCTACCACAACCGGAACATCAGTACCTCTAATTAGATTAAGGGTTTTGTTAATTCCCGGGTGAAATTCGTAACCACCATCATCAAACAGAACAATTGCTTCTATATCAGGATAGTCTTTGGGTTCAACATTTTCTATTCTTACCGGCACCAAGTCGGCACCTTTAATAAAAAACTCCGAAGTATTACGCCCCAGATATGCTACCGAAGCGCCAGGGTGAATATTTTCTTTTAAAAACGTCATGCTCATCATAGCCGACGAAATCAGGTTATCTGCTTTTATAATCTCAATACCCGCTTCGTGATAGGTTTTTGCCAGCAGCTCGGGCGAACGGGAAGCATCGTTGGTGATAATATAAAATTCGATGCCTTCTTCCTTAAGAAAATCCAACATCTCTTTTACGCCATTCATTATTCCATTGTGCTTTTTCAATACACCATAAGCATCAAAAAACACGACTTTATATTGCCGAACTACTTCTTTAAACTTTGCAATTTCCATTAAACGTTGAATAATGAGACCCTAATTTATTAAGCAAAATAAATTTATCTCATATGTTTACATGGCCGCAAAGATAATTTTTAGATCAGACTATATTCATTATGTGGCAAAAATTGTTTTTAGATTTGTTTGATAGCTATTAGATAGGCATTGTGACATATTTATACTCAAATCTAATCTCCTTTCTTAAAAACCAAAGTATCCGTTTCATTCTCCAATATTAGATATAAGTCATTGAAGTTATATTTAAGTGCTTTACCCGAAATTGCTTTTGTGAATTTTGGTTCAACCACATCGTTGAGGCAAGCCCTTTTTGTGCTCAAAACTGTAGTGAAACAAATTTCTTCCCTTCCAAAATAAATGTTTGATGAAAAATTATTGCACCCTAAAAAACCCATGGCTTTTCCTTTATCCAAATAAATTTCCATGAACGGATGGTTGCGAAGGCCTGAAGCATCTAGTTTTTCTCCATTGATCTTTTCCAGGTTCCACCTATCATGTAAACCAATGGCACCATAAAATTCACCCTCACCATTAAACACTTGTAACGATTTAGTTTTATGGTCTTCATAAGCCACAACAACATCAAATGGCTTTTCTCCAGGCAGAATAAACTTTTTTTCTTTGTTTTTAATACTTACGGTCAGTTTTCCGTCTTTGCTGATCACTTCGTGTGTTGCCTCCGAACCTCTTAATCCTTTACCCAGCGCAAGTATATTTACTTCAAAATCTTTCTCCAATTGGTATGATGTGAATCTCACCTTTTTATCAAAATCAATTTCCAGCAACCAAACCGAGTCATTTCCCGAGGCCAAGAAATCTACTCCTTTCTTTTGCATTTCGTAATTGACATTTGATTCCTGCATACTTAATATAGCACCTTGCTCTTTATGCGTTTTATCTTTTAAGGTTGCGCAAGCGCATGCAAAGAAAACAGTAAATGTTATTAAAATATTCCTTATCATATGAACTACCTTTTTGTTATTGTTGAAAAACTAATTTACACATTAATTTTCAACCATAGTAAGTTGAAATAAATAATATTCAGGATTAGTTACGCAATAGGTAAGGCATGAGAAGAAATATTCCTCTGTGTCAACTTAATCCTGATCTATTGAATTCCTCCGGCAAAAATCTTATTATTTAAGCCTTGATTGGATTCTATTGCAAATCCTGCAAATCTTGTCTGAAGAAATAAACCCAAGTTCTCTGGTGTTCATTCATTAACGTTTTCCATCCATTAAACATTCCTTAACAATTAAAAACTACCCAAGGTACTTTAAGCTCAATTATAATACCTATTTTTGCGCGCATTTTATTGAATAGATCGTCAGATTTTAGACATAAGATAATATACTTATTTTCAAGATATATTAAGCTACTAAATTACAGGCAATATCTCTGTTCCAGTCTACAAACCCAACAAGCTAGCTTAGCCATAAGACTATTTAAGTGAAAATAAAAAAAACGATATAAATGATTACAGTTTCGAATTTAAGGATTCAGTTTGGGAAAAGGGTTCTTTTTCAGGATGTGAATTTAAAGTTTACACAAGGCAATTGCTATGGTATTATTGGAGCCAATGGCGCCGGAAAATCTACCCTTTTAAGAATATTGAGCGGCGAATTGGATTCAACCGGCGGAACGGTTGTTTTTGGCCCCAATGAACGTTTGTCCGTGCTTAAGCAGGACCATCACGAATTTGATGAACTGACTGTTTTAGATACCGTGATGATGGGACACACTCATCTTTGGGAAGTGATGCACGAAAAGGATGCTTTATATGCCAAACCCGATTTTACGGACGAGGATGGTATCAAAGCTTCGGAGTTGGAGGAGAAATTCGCAGAAATGGACGGCTGGAATGCAGAGAGTGATGCGGCCAGTTTGTTAAGCGGATTGGGTATCAAGGAAGATTTGCACACCACCCAAATGAGTACTTTGAGCGGTAAGCAAAAAGTAAAAATCCTTTTGGCCCGCGCCCTATTCGGTAAACCTGAAAACCTCCTGCTGGATGAGCCTACCAACGACCTGGATCTGGATTCGGTGAGTTGGTTGGAACATTATCTGTCGAACTTCGAAAATACGGTATTGGTGGTATCCCACGACCGTCACTTCCTGGACTCCATCTGTACGCATACGGTTGACATTGACTTTGGTAAGGTTCAGTTATTCTCGGGTAACTACAGTTTCTGGTACGAGTCGAGTCAGTTGGCGCTTCGTCAGCAACAGCAACAAAACAAGAAGGCCGAGGAAAAGAAAAAAGAGCTTCAGGAGTTTATTGCCCGCTTTAGTGCTAACGTGGCCAAAAGTAAGCAGACCACCAGTCGTAAAAAGATGTTAGAAAAATTAAACGTGGAAGAAATTCACCCTTCCACCCGTAAGTATCCTGCCATCATTTTTACCCCGGAAAGAGAGCCGGGAAATACCATTTTGGAGGTTCGAGATTTAAGTGCTTCCATCGAGGGAGAAACCTTGTTCAAAGACGTTTCGTTTAATGTGGAAAAAAACGATAAAATCGTTTTCCTTTCTAAAGACCCTCGAGCCATGAGTGCTTTGTTTGACATTATCAACGATATACACAAACCGGATACCGGGGAATACCGCTGGGGTCAGACCATTACCAAAGCCTATCTCCCTGTTGAAAACTCTGGGTTCTTTGATAACGACATGAATATTCAGGATTGGCTGGCACAGTATTCTCATGATACAACCGAAATTTTTATCCGAGGCTACTTAGGTAAAATGCTTTTTTCAGGAGAGGAAATCTACAAGAAAAGCAAAGTGCTTTCCGGTGGCGAAAAAATGCGTTGTATGATTGCGCGTATGATGTTAAAGAATGCCAACACCATGATTTTAGATACGCCTACTAACCACCTGGACCTGGAATCTATACAGGCTTTTAACGAGAAGCTGGAGCAGTTTAAAGGAATCGTGTTGTTCTCCAGCCACGACCACGAATTTATTCAAACAGTAAGTAATCGCATCATCGAGTTAACACCGTCGGGAATTATCGACAAGCAGATGGACTATGACGATTACATTGCCGACGAAGAGTTGATGAAAAGAAGAGACAGTATGTACGTTTAAATGCAACTTTGTAACTTCATAAAGTTAAAAGTAACAAGTTGAACGTTTTTAGCACTAGACTTACAAAACGTTCATTTGGTTTAATGATGACATTAATGGCTATTGGTTTAACAAAGGTTAGCCAATAGCCATTCTTACTAATACTATTGGGGGATTTCTGAACTCCCCATTATAAATAGGAATTTGTTTATCGGTTGATAGATTTTTATATCAGATGAAGTACCTAATACTACAGCATCCCGGGCACAACCGGGTTTATTACAGTATAGCCGACAAGTTAGCGTTGGCAGAATTAAAATTGGCCAGCACAAGATTATCAGCTGATTGCACCAATATTGATATTGTAGAGATTAAAAATATCCGCTATTTATCCATCGAATCAGATGGCACTCTTACCCCAAAAGATTTAAATTTAATAGCGAGGCTATCCTTTGTTTTTGCCATTTTTGTGCTGAAGCACAAGGACAATGAAGATTATTTAATTCCAATACAAAGGGACGAATACGAATACCTGAACAATAAAATCAGCTCGCTCCTTAAATACCCCGGCAAAACCAACGAGTTATTTACCAAGATGATGATTAACGTTGCTATGCTTTCAAGTGATTTTACCTACGGCGATAAAATAAAAATGCTGGACCCGGTTGCCGGGAAGGGAACCACTTTGTTTGAAGGAACAACCTATGGCTTTGACACATACGGTATTGAAATAGAACCAAAGTCGGTGCACGAAGCGAGTATTTTTTTTAGGAAATATTTGCAGACAGAAAGAGTAAAACATCTAATGAGCAAGAAGCAGATTTATGGTTCAAATAAATCTGATGCTGTGGAGATTCAGAAATTTGAATATGCTACCAGCAAAGAACAATTCAAATCAAGAGAAACGATCAAAACCCTGGGTATGGTGAATGGCAATTCTCAAAATGCTTTTAAATATTTTAAAAAGGAATTGTTTAACATTATTGTTGGTGACTTACCCTATGGCATTGCGCATGGAAACGTAAAAGGTAAAAAAACTGCCTCCAAAACCAGAAACCCATCCCACCTTCTGGATGAATGTTTACCGGAATGGGTGAAAGTATTAAAAAAAGGCGGCGCAATAATCGTAGCATGGAATTCCTTCATTGTTAACCGACAAAAACTTTCGGAAACATTTACTAAACATGGACTTGAGGTATTATCTGATTCTCCTTACGACGAATTTGAACATATGGTGGACAAATCTATAAAAAGAGATATTGTTGTGGCCAGGAAAAGGTAAAAGACATGTAAAAGAAGCAGGGGATCAGATCCTAGGGAAATTGAAACAACAATGTCGCTTTTGATTAGGTATACACTGGCAACAGAACATCCTTAATTTTTACGAACGTAAAATTTTCCTGATATCTCCGCTTTGTTAACCAATATAGTCCGGTAAAAATAAACACCTGAAGATAAATCGGAGATATCCATACTAAACGCATTGTCCTGAATACTCCGGTATATAATTTGCTCCCCTGATAAATCATAGATTATAATAGAGGCAATCGGAACGGCCGAAGTACCTCTAACTTCATCAATAACAGGGTTTGGGTATAAATTCCAGCGATATCGTTCCTTGTTTGAAGGAACACCTGGAGCGATATTTAAATCCATATTCTGTATTACCTCTCTAACCCATTGGGCATACATTTGACCACTGGGATGTAGATTATCGCTGGCAATATATTGCGGCTTTTCCTCTGCTTCTCTGCTAATAGTTGTTATATCAATATAGGTAACGCCTAATTCTTCTGAAATTCTTCTGTTCACCTGGTTGTACATATCTATCTGGGCACTAATCGTCGCCCTGTTATAAGTACCAAAAGGAGTGTAGCCATAATCTGGAATGGACAAAACAAATACGCCAGCAACCTTGCCTCCACAAAATTGAATGGCCTGGTTTAATAATTGCCTAAACTCTGTTGGGTATTTTTCAAAACTGGTTCCCTGAAACTGATTATTTACACCAATCAATAGGGATACCAGGTTGTAATCATTCGAAGGGTTTTGCAGCTCAATATTATTCTGTAGGTCATCCGTTCTCCAACCTGTGCGTGCTATAATTTCAAGCTTGCCAATGGTAAAACCACGATTCTCCAGATAACTAGCCAGCTGATTTGGCCACCGTTCCGAAACAAGCACACTTTGCCCGATGGTATATGAATCTCCCAACGCCAAAAAACGAATAGGGTTACTTACGTGTATCTCTTGACCTCTTGATGCAATACCCAAAAACAGAAAAAATATGAACAGGGTTATTTTTTTCACGGATTACTGTAATAAAAAACGATTCTTACAACTTGCTTAAATTATAACAGACAACATGCATATTGGTTGTTTATATAAGCCATAACGAACGGTTAACAATTCATAATTAAGCACCCATAAGGATTTTACTTATGGCTATACTTGCCCACTTTTGAGATGATTGGCAATTCAACATCCTCTATTATTTCGAACAGAAATA
Source organism: Saccharicrinis sp. GN24d3 (assembly GCF_052400645.1). Taxonomy (NCBI): domain Bacteria; kingdom Pseudomonadati; phylum Bacteroidota; class Bacteroidia; order Marinilabiliales; family Marinilabiliaceae; genus Saccharicrinis; species Saccharicrinis sp. GN24d3. Next base: position 7,391 of record NZ_JBQTGI010000011.1, on the reverse strand, counting down.
TATTAGCATTAATAAGAATAATTGGTGACTTCTTTAATTTTTGGGTATCAGCTGCCAGGTTAAAAAGAGTAACGCAAACGACAAGACGGTACACTGCATCCAAACAGACTTTGCAAGCTTTTGAAATCCTTATTGACTTACATTCTTGTTCTTTGTATATTTACCTAACTTACTCTCAGTAATTTATACTTTCCCGGACGAAACCCGGTGCAGTATCAATTAAATATTTATTGATCGATAACTCAAAATAACCGTCGATTGCTAAAAAAAAGGAATTCTAATAAAACTTTAAAACTATAATGTTATGCCAGCAGTAACTCCACCTAAAGATCACATGATCAGCAACGCTGAAACACGAGCAGCCAACCTTACAAGTGGCAAAAACTCCGAAATACCGGCCACCAAACAATTTGTCGTAAATGCAACCGGGAACCTATTTGTTGCAACAACACTCAACGGTGTCGATACTGATCATGTAACCATATCTAACGAAGCGGAAGAAGCCTTTGGCCAGGTAAGTTTGTTTTTTGCTGCTATGACCAAAGCAATGACAGAGGCTGGGGCCAATCTATATGATTATGATGCTTTAGACAAACTAGTCTCTTCTTCTGGCCTCTTTGTTAAGGTAACCCAAAGCAATATTCGTTTCATAAGCAGTCAATGGGGACTTACCATCGGAAACCAATTGATCCAAACACTTTTCGGTTTGAGCGGTAACCTGGCATCTATCGGGAAATCACTGATGGATATGATTGTTGGCATGGGAGAAGAATCCATTAAAATTGAGTCGGAGAGTTCAAGTAAAAAAACAAGAGTTGGTACCATTGTTTTTGTTTGTGAGTATTTATTGGGAGCAGTCTCTATAACTCCGATTATAATTTCTGTTGATGCCAAAGAAGCTGCAAGAATTATGAAAGCGGGACCTTGCCTCAGTTTTGAAAATAAAAGGTATGAAATCTCCATTCGTAAAGCGGTTTACCTATTCGTTCCCCCATCTTTTGTTAAACACGCAGTATCTCTAAATGAGGCGATGTCAGATCCGGAATTTAACAACCTAGTTGAATCCATTAAGTCTGCTATTTCCGAAAATGAAGGAGGTCAACCTACTCCTAAACCAGGCGGAAGCGGGAAATAACCTGGGTTAAACATAATAGAATATTAACCGCTAATACTACAACAGGCAATTATGCAAGGCCGTAAATGCTTGTCAAAACCATTTGTAACTAAACCCATTATAATGTTTAAAAAAATCTGGCGTTATTTAAAAGGGAACAACGATAAGGAAGCTCAGTCATATTATACCCCCATGACCAAGCATTATGTATTTAACGAAACAGGTAATATAATGCTTTGTGCCACCACTGACAGTATCCAAAATTTCGATCAGGATATTAAAGATTCTTTTATTGATGTCAGCGTGTTTTTTACGGCTATGACTAAAGCTGTACACTCCGTCAAAAATGATGTGACCGATAAACCATTCACTATATACAACTACCAAGCGGTGAAAAATATTTTAAACCAGTCCGGAATGTTTATTGAAATGAATGTGGAAGAAGGAGTTTTTAGCCATAAAGGTGTTGGCGGCCCCATGGGGAAAGAACTTATCCAAACTGTTTTAAACCGCAATTTTTCTGATTCAAAACTAAACTTCTCAAAAAGTATGTTCAACGGCATGGCATATCAGGTTAAAGGTGTCCAGGATAAACAAAACCTTAGTGACAGGGATCGCAAACTGTGCCGCAGCGGCAATATCTTCTTTATTTGTGAACTGCTGCTGGGTCTACCTCAAACAACTGCTGTATTGGTAAATATTGAAAGTAAAAGCATTGATGAAAAATCCCAAAAAGATAATGATGCAAAAGATATCTTCGAATTAGGCAAAGTTGACGAACGCACACACCAGTATCTGGGAATAGAGCGGGAGTGGAAATTTAAAAAACGAACCTATTTATTTGCACCACCCAAATTCCTTAAAAATAACATAACAGCCTTAAGTGATGCCAACGCTCCGGAATTTGATGATTTAATAGAAGCTTTAGCTGATAGATTAGTGAAACAGGTGAAGGAACAGGGCTAGGCGCAGTCAAAGGAACATTAAGAACTGAATGATTATCATATTTAATGCATATAAGTGCAAGTGTTTAGAAAGAAAAAAACTAATACTTGGCCCCAAAACTTTTATTATCCAGCTCAATTACCTCCAAATCTTTAATCTCACCCTTATCCAGCGCAAACCGGATGGCCGTCCGCACTGCGTGAAAACCGGAACGGCCCGCAGCCCCTGGGTTCATATGCAGGCAATTGATTTTATCATCGTAAATTACCTTTAGGATGTGCGAATGACCGCAAATAAATAGTTTGGGCGGGTTCTTGTATATTTCTGATTTTACAGATGGGGAGTATCTGCCTGGATAACCACCAATATGGGTGACCCAAACATCAACTCCGTCACATTCGAAACGAAGATGTTCCTTCAGGTCGGCCCTAATTTGTGCATCATCAATATTACCAAAGACAGCCCGGGTTGGTTTTAGATCGCGCAGGGCATCAAGTACTTTTACATCTCCAATATCACCGGCATGCCATATTTCATCGCAATCGGCAAAAAGTTCCTTAAATCTGGGGTCGAAATAAGAGTGGGTATCCGATAATAGTCCTATACGAGTCATCAATTAAAGTTTTATTTTGCCCGAAAATAGCTTATTTTAGACAATAAATAATCGCATAAAGAAGAAATACAAAAGTATAAAGGTTTTAAATTATAAATGTTTGACCGATAAACTTGATACTTCATAAATGAAAAAACTAATATTAGTGCGTCACGCCAAAACAGAGCAGGTTTACGATTACAGCAAATCTGATTTTGACCGCAAGCTTATGCCACGCGGCCATAAAGATTCTGTGATTATTGCAGAGCAACTTAAAGCAAAAAGTATTCTTCCAAGTCTTTTTGTTACCAGCAAGGCTAAACGAGCCAAGCAAACTGCCAAGATTTTTGCAGAACATCTGGGATATCCAGAGGATAAAATACGGAAAGAACAGTTTATTTACGATGGTTATACTACTTCAGAGATGCTCAGTTATTTATCTAAGGTAGGAGAAGCACATGATACCATCATCGTTTTTGGTCATAACCCGGATATTGCCGGCTTAACCGTAAATCTGATTACTGAAGACCTATGGCACTTTCCTACGAGTTGCACAACGGTGATTAATTTTGCCGCTGATACCTGGAACGACGTTGAAGCCAGAGCCGGAAAAGTTGAGCTATATATTTATCCAAAGATGTTTAAAGAATAAAAGAAACTGGGAACAAGGTATATGGTAATAAAGTTATAAAAGCGCAAGGGTATTAGGTTGAATTGTGCAATTGAGTAAACAATGTTCATCAACCCATCGTATTTAAAAAATTTGTAATTCATCAATTTTCATATGGGATACTTTGCCTGCTCCCGCATGCGTTTCGGGAATTGGATCTACTTTATATATTTTGATACGGATATTCTGAATGTTTTTAGCCTGACAAGCTAAGCTATTCGTTTTTATATTACGCCCTTGCGTATAATTCTCTGCAATGTCTCCTGTATCTCCTATTTTTATGTATTCACCATTTATATCTGCAAACACCTCGAATCGCGCTATGGCATATAAACCATGTAAGGTATGCCTTAACGATCGTAACGTTATAGTATTTATATTTTTGGGTTCAGGCAGCTTTACCTCAATCAGGCAATCCCCATGAAACGCTACCCAGCTTGTATCGCCTGATTGCAAAAATTCGCCATATGACAAATCTGTTAAGGACTGAAGATTATTATTGGTTTCTCCTTCGATAAGTCGCACTTCTGCCCCAGCAGCCTGATGAATTTGAAATACTTGATTTAACACATCTCCCATCCTTTTATCTTTATCAAAAATGGCAGCCTTTAGCGTTGCTGTTTTATTAATCTCAATCGTATCTGTATACATCGGACTCTGCATATTGGGTTCCGATCCATCTAAGGTATATCGGATCACTGGATCTGATATTTCAGAAGTAAACCAAACTTCAATCCTCTTACCATTCCCTTTATGATGCACCCAAGGATTAAACACGCTCTTTGCGTGCCTGATACCCTTTTTATCCATCAACTCCATATGCGGTATCAGTCTGTCGACAAAATCATCCCAATTTTTATTTCTTTGTTGTGTCCATGCGTTTTCTGCCGCTGCAAACAATCTAGGGAAAGCCATATAAGTAAGCTTTCCCCAATCAGAAACACTTTCTGTCCAAAGATTTGCCTGGGTACCGATGATATATTTCCCTTGTTCTTTACTTAACTCATTAGGTATAACCGAATAAGCATACACATCAGATAACAAACTTTGTCCATACCCTAAATTAGGCTCGTACGAGGACTGGCCCTGTTTAAAATCAAGATAATGGTATTTGAATGGACACATCACTACATCGTGGTTCATCTGAGCAGCTTTAATTCCACCTTTTTCGCCCCTCCACGACATAACTGTTGTATTAGGAGCCAATCCTCCATCTAATACCTCATCCCAACCCATCATTTTTTTTCCATTTGCCCTTACCAATTCCTCCATTTTATGAATAAAATAGCTTTGCAATTCACGAGTATCTTTTAAACTATTTGATTTCATAAAATCATTACATTGATCATGCTTTTCCCAGTAATGCCTATAGCACTCGTCGCCACCAATATGGATATATTCCATCGGAAATAATTCAGCCACTTCTTTAATGACACTACTCATCATTTGATACGTGGCCTCATTACTTGGGCACAAAGTATTATTCAAACGACTCCATCCAGTTGCCACATAGGTTTTATTTTTTGAACACGACAATTCGGGATATGATGCAATAATGGCCCTTGAGTGACCGGGCACATCAATCTCAGGGAGGATTTGTATATTCCTTTCATGCGCATAAGCGATTAACTCTTTTAACTCACTTTTCGTATAATATCCGCCATAAGTAGCTTTATCCCCTTTTTTCTGTTCAGGCCTTCCCCAGTAGCTATTTACATTTTCATCCGTTGTATTATAATCAACCCGCCACGAACCAATTTCGTTTAGTTTAGGATAACTCTCAATTTCCATTCTAAATCCCTGATCGTCGCTTAAATGCATATGAAACACATTTAACTTCAACTCTACCATATAATCTAGGACCTGTTTTAGCTGATCGACCGTTTGCATATGTCTAACCACGTCAAGCATAAACCCTCGCCATACAAATGCAGGTTCATCTTCTATCAATAGGCCAGGAATAGTTATTCGTGTAGTATTCTCCTCATTATTGGTTGCGATTAGTTGCTTTAATGATTGCAATGCGTATACTACTCCGCCATAAGAAGATGAATAAATTGAAATATTGTTATTTGTAATTTCCAGATTATATGCATCACTTTTTAGCTCAGGTTTATGCTCAATAATAATCTGATTTTCATAATTAATTGCTTCCGCCATTGGAATTATAGATCCAGCTATCTTGCTCAATTCCTTTTGAAAATATACGCTGCAATTTAGCAACTCTTCGTTGTCTGTATTAAATACAATATTTGTATTTTTATTAAGCACAAAAGCAGAAGAAATATCTACCACCTTGAGGGGCTTGGGAATTATCTTTATTTGCTTCTCCCTATTCGTATGACAACTAACCCATAAAACAGTTAAACCTATCAGTAATATCAATTTATTCATAGCGATCATTCTTATCAACATTAAAACTAAATATTAACACATTACGTTTGTTTATAATAACCCGGTAAAATTCTAGACAAAGTAAACAGCAACTGTTCTCTTTTTCCGTCAACCTATAAAGCATCAAATACTACCATGTGATAGTTGACCATTGGCTATCAACTTGCAACCGATAACTGTTAATTAATCACGCCTGATCCTATCAGTTCATCATCCACATACCAGGCAGCAAACTGACCAGCGGCAATACCCCGTTGCGGTTCATCAAACACCACATACATACCTTCTTTTCTTCTGTGAATAACTCCGCTTTGCAACGGTTGGCGATAACGGATACGAATTTTCAACCTACGGCTCTCCCCTACTTCCATGGCCAAATCCGGCCGAACCCAATGTAACTCGTCGGCATTAACTTTTAGCACCTGACGAAACAAGCCGGGATTCTCTTTGCCCATACCCACATATACCTGGTTGTATTCTATGTTAGTTCCGATGATAAACAAGGGTTCAGGGAACCCCCCAATATTTAAACCCTTACGTTGACCAATGGTATAAAAATGCGCTCCACCGTGCTCTCCTACTTTTTTACCATATTTAGGATGAAACATATATGGTTTTGATAAATCCTCCAACAGTTCATCCGAAGGATTATCTTTGGCTTGTTGCCAGTCTCGCTGATACAATTCAGCTTCGTTATCGATCAAGAAAACCTTGCCTTTTTTGGCTTCGAGCTTTTGCTGAAGAAATACAGGTAAGTCCACTTTACCCACAAAACATATTCCCTGTGAATCTTTTTTATGGGCGGTTACTAGATTCAACTCGTTGGCAATCCTGCGCACCTCTGGTTTAATAATATCCCCAACAGGAAACAAAGCTTTAGAAAGCTGTTCTTGCGAAAGCTGGCAAAGGAAATAACTTTGGTCTTTGTTGTTATCGCTACCTGCCAGCAGACGATGATATTCTTTGCCGTCTTTTTCAATGGTTTCCTTACGACAATAATGCCCCGTAGCAACATAGTCGGCTCCCAGCTCAAAACATTTATCCAGAAAAACATCAAATTTAATTTCCCGGTTGCAAAGCACATCCGGATTTGGTGTGCGACCTTTTTCGTACTCGGCAAACATATAATCCACCACACGCGCACGGTATTGCTCACTCAAATCCACAAAATGAAAAGGAATATCTAACTTTTTAGCCACAGCCATAGCGTCGAATTTATCATCCAACCAAGGACAATCCGCTTCGAGTACACCGGTAGTATCATGCCAGTTTTTCATAAACAAACCGATCACCTCATAGCCTTGTTCCTTCAACACATAAGCTGCTACACTTGAATCAACTCCACCCGATAATCCTATGACTACTTTCTTCTTTTGCATTTTAATTCCTCTTCTTATTCTTGTACAAAAAATTAGCGCACAAAGATAAATTAAATTAGTAACATGTCATTCCTCAAATCATAAAACTTAAAAATGGTTGTTTCACAGCCGGTTCTAGGCCACAGATGAAGCAGATTTTCCGTCGTACATAAAAAAAAAGGGAGCAACATGCTCCCTTTTAAGTTATATTAGTTTGTCTAATTCTATTTATCCGCGGACACTTGACTTCCGCACTTTTTGTGGGACACCCTCCGTATCCCTTGCTATTGCTGACTTTCTTTTTTAACTTGGGTGTCC